>NZ_FOWL01000001.1:0-221595 GCF_900115445.1 Variovorax sp. OK605 | reverse complement strand
GTCGAAGTCGAGGTCGACAAGCTGCTCACGTTGCTGTTCGTCGTGCTCAGCCCCGTAGACAGGCTGCCGATGCTGCTGCTCGCGGTGCTCAACCCGGTCGAGGTCGACGTCGACAGGCTCGACACGTCGCTCGACACCGTGCTGATCGCTGTCGACAGGCTGGCGCCGCTGGTGCTCAGTTGCGCAACCGTCACCGCATCCTGCGGTGCCGAGCCGTCGGCCACGTTGGTGACGCGGCGCAACGCGCCGGGCGCCCCCACCGACACTTCCGAGGCCGGGGCGGCCGTGCCGGTCAGGAAGCCCGTGCCCGTGGGGGCCGAGACGCCCGTGATCGAGCCCGACCCGATGGCCACGCTGTTCGCGTACTGCGCATTGGCGTTGGCACCGATGGCGATGGCATTGGCCGCGAGCGCCGCGGCGGTGTTGCCCAGCGCCACCGCGCTGCTGCCCACGGCCTGTGACTGGTTGCCCAGCGCCACCGCGCCGTCGCCGTTCGCGACGTTGTCCGCGCCCACGGCCACCGCGCCGGTGCCGGTGGCGCTGTTGGGGTCGCCGATGGCCACCGCGCCATTGCCCACCGCCGTCTGCTTGCGCCCGATGGCGACCGCGCCGCCCGTCGCCGTGCCGCCGTTGGCCGTGGTGCCGTCGGAGCCGATGGCCACGTTGCGCCCGGTCGCGCCGCTGACCACGCCGTCGCCCTGCGCAATGCCGAACGCGCCGCTCACAGTGGCGCCGCGGCCCACGGCAATGCCCGACGTGGCGCCGGCCGCCACGCTCGACTGGCCGCCGATGGCAACGGCGTCGGGTGCCGCAGCCGCAGCGCCGCCGCTCGCGTTGCTGCCCAGCGCCGTGGCGCCGAGCGCGCTGGCGTTCGCGGTCCGGCCGATGGCGGTGGAAAAGCCGCCGGTGGCGGCCGCGCCCGAACCGATCGCGACGTTGCGGGTGGGCGTCGTGGAGCCGGCCGAGCCGGCCGTGGCGTTGGAGCCCAGCGCGATGTCGTTGGTGTTGTACGCAAAGGAGCCGCCGAGCGCGATGGCGTTGTCGCCGTACGCCTGCGCGAACGCGCCCAGCGCGGTGCTGCTGGCACCGCGCGATTCCGAAGAGGTGCCGATCGCCACGCCGTTCTGCTTGGTGGCCAGGGCGGCGTAGCCGAAGGCGGCCGAGGTCTGGCCCGAGGCGTTGGTCAAGGTGCCGAAGGCCGTCGAGGCGCCGCCGGTGGCTCTTGCGCTGGTGCCGAAGGCCGTCGACGGCGCCGTGCCGCTCGCATCGCCGATGGCGAGCGCGTTGGTGCCGAAGGCGATGTCGTTGCCGAAGGCGGCATTGGCGGCGCTGCCCAGCGCGATCGAGCGCGCGCCGTTGGCCGTGGAGCCGTCGCCGAAGGCCAGCGCGGCCTGCCCGTTGGCGTTGTTCGCGTTGCCGATGGCGACGGCGCCCTGTCCGATGGCGTTGTTGTTGTTGCCCAGGGCCACGGCACCGGTGCCGGTGGCGGTGTCGGGGTCGCCGATGGCGACCGCACCGTCGCCGGTGGCCTTCTGCCCGCGCCCGATGGCCACGGCGCCGCCGGCCGCCGAGCCGCCGTTGGCCGTGGTTCCGCCGGAACCGATGGCCACGTTCTGCCCCGTGGCGCCGCTCGCCACACCGTCGCCCTGCGCAATGCCGAAGGCGCCTCCGACCGTCGCGCCACGGCCGACCGCAATGCCCGAGGTGGCCCCTGCCGCCACGGAAGACTGGCCTCCCAGCGCGATGCTGTCCGCGGCCGCGGCCTGCGCGCCCTTGGTCGCATTGCTGCCGATGGCGATCGCCCCCGCGCCTGAGGCCGTGGTCGAGTTGGCGACGCTCAGCGGCGTGACGCCGTCGCCGCCCGCACCGCCGATGGCGACGGCGTTCAGCGCCGAGGCGTTGGCGCCGAAGCCCATGGCAATGCTCGAGATGCCGCCCGCCGACGCTTCCAGGCCGAAAGCCGCGCTCCAGTGCTGCGCGGTCGCGAGGAAGCCGAAGGCCGCGCCGCCGATGCCCGTGGCCTTGGCGAAGGTGCCGTACACCACGCCGGAGCTGAAACCGCCGCCGCTCGCGCCGCAACCGGCAATGACCGAATAGGCGCCCGAGCCGTCCTGTGCGGGTGAGCCGACGCCGCCCGGCCCGTCGGTTGTCGCGCCCGGATTCACCCGGCCCGGTGTGCCGGACGCCGCCGTCGTGCAGGTGGAGCTCGTCAGGATGAGGTCCGCCAGCGCCGATCTCGGCCAGGCCTGCATCACGATGAACGCGGCGGCCGCCAGGGCGAATACCACCGGTGGCCGTTTGCCCGTGCGGCTCGGCTTGCCGCGCGCCATGCTGGTTTCGGGAACGGCCACCCAGGCCCCCAACGACGCATTCCACGCGCTGCGAAATGTCTTGTTCATGTGCCACGCCCTTTCTCTCGGGACCGACCACAGCGCTGTCGTCAGCGCTTGCTGGACTCCCCTGAAGATCGGGCGGGCCGTGGGCCGCCGGATTTGGCTGGGTCGCGGCGAGCCTTGTTCGCCGGCCTGGATTGCATGACCGCGCAATGTAAGCCGTTCCGGCTAAAAAAGAAGCGCGCGGAGTGCATATGTCCTACGGCCTAAGCCCGCAGGGAGGCGGCGGCACGGGCGGCCGGGCCCGGGGCCCGCGCGTCAGAACAGCGAAGCCGTCCCGTTGGGCCGCGCGTCCTCGATGTCGAGCATGCGCAGCTTGGTCAGCGCGCCGCCGCCGGCCGAGAAGCCGCCGGGCTTGTTGCCCGCCGCCAGCACGCGGTGGCACGGCACCACCGGCGCGAAGGGGTTGTGTCCCATCGCCTGCCCCACAGTGCGCGCGAGGCCCTTGTCGCCCAGCTCTTCGGCAATGTCGCCGTAGGTGCGCGTCTGCCCCGGCGGAATGCGCCGGGCGATGGCGTAGATGCGCTGGTGAAGCTCCGACACGCCGCGCATGTCGAGCACGATGTGGCCCAGGTCGTCGTGCACGCCCTGCAGCAGGCCTTGAATGGCGATGATGGCGCGCTGCGCCGTCTCGTCGGGCGGGCCTTCGTGCAGCGCCGGAAAGCGCCGTTTCATGCGCGCCCGCGTGGCCTGCTCGCCGTCGTCGGCGGGCAGTTGCACGCCGACCAGGCCCTGCGGGCCCCACGCCAGCGCACACATGCCGATGGCCGTCTCGAACAGGGCGAAGCCGGTCATGGCGCCTCCTGCAACGCATGCTGGCGCGACGCCAGCACCGCGCCCATCCACAGCGCGATCGCCGAGGCCACCAGGCCGCGCGCAAGGCCGCCGGCACCGTCGGAAATCCAGCCGGTGACGGTCGGCCCGACGATCTGCCCGGCCGCGAAGACGATGGTGAACATGCTGATGCCCTGCACCCAGCGCGCCGGCGGCAGGTTGTGGCGCACCAGCGCGGTGGTCGAGGCCACCACCGACAGGAACACCCCGCCGAACAGCACGCCCGACACCAGCGCCACCGGCGCTGAAGGGCTCAGCACCGGCAGCAGCGTGGCCACGCCGAGCAGGCCGTTCAACAGCGCCTGCGGTTGCCCGCCGCGGTAGCGGTCGAGCAGCCCGGCCCACAAGCGCGACGAGGCCACGCAGGCGACGCCCAGCAAGGCATAGAACAGCGTGACGAAGCCGGCGCTTGCGCCCTGCTCTCGCAGCAACGCGATCACGAAGGTCATGTAGCCGATGTAGCCCATGCCGAACAGCGCATAGCCCGCGAGCGCCCAGCCGAAGCGGCGCAGCGCGACCGGCGGCGCGTGGGTGCTGGCCGCTGCCGGCGATGCATGCGCCGGCCGGTCGGGCATCGCGCGCCCGGCCCAGGCCAGCAGGAACGTGGCCGCCGCGCTCGCGACCGCCAGCGCCCACCAGGCCCAGGTCCAGCCGTGCGGCACATCGGCCGCCGCGCGCAGCACCTGCGGCACCAGCAGCGCGGACAACGCAATGCCGAAGCCCGTGCCGCCGTAGTAGATGCCCAGCAGCAAGCCGCTGCGCGAAGACCCCGCCTCGCCGAGCCGCGCGGCCAGCAGCCCGCCCGCCACGAACACCCAGGCGCTGGCCACGCCGGCCAGCAGCCGCTGCAGCAGCAAGGCCGGCGCGGCGGTCACGAAGCCGCTGCCGGCCATGAAGACACTGGCCAGCACCGCGCCCCACACCAGCAGCCGCGTGACACCGAAGCGCCGCATCAGCGCGGGCGTGATGAGCGCGCCGATCAGGTAGCCCACCGCGTTCGCGGTGTTCATGCCGCCGGCCAGCGCATAGCTCCAGCCCAGGTCGGCGCGCATGGGCGGCAGCAGCAGACCGTAGGCGAAACGCGTGATGCCCAGCGACACGGCCGCGCCCATCGAGAGCGCGAAGGCCAGCCGCAGCACGGGCTGCGAGGGAACGGGGGAAGTGAGCGTGGTCGACATCGGAACGGGGTGGCGCGCCTATTCTGCGGCAGCCCGCCCGTTCGTGCCCGCTCCTGCCCGCCCCCTGCCCGGTGCCGCCATGACGCCCGTCAAGCCTCGCCCGCCGGATCGACGTGCAGCAGGTGCCGCTCCAGCAGCACCGCCACGTGCACCGCCTCGCGCTGCGCGCCGTCGCCGATCTGGTGGCGGCAGCTGGTGCCGTCGGCCACCACGATGGCGTTCGGCTGCTTGCGGATGGCGGGCAGCAGGCTGGCCTCGGCCATCTGCATCGACACCTCGTAGTGGCTGGCCTCGTAGCCGAAGCTGCCGGCCATGCCGCAGCACGAGCTCTCGATGAGTTCGGGCTGCGCGCCCGGAATCAGCTTGAGCACTTCCATCACCGGGCTCACCGCGCCGAAGGCCTTCTGATGGCAATGGCCGTGCAGCAGGATGGGCGCCTCGGCCGGCTTCAACGCGATCTCGAAGCGGCCCTGCTTGACTTCGCGCGCAATGAACTCCTCGAACAGCAGCGCGTGCCTGGCCACCATCTCGGCCTTTTCGCCGAAGCCCATCACCAGTGTTTCGTCGCGCAGCGTGAGCAGGCAGGACGGCTCCAGCCCGACGATGGGCACGCCGGCGCGCGCCAGCGGCACCAGCGCGTCGATCAGCGCCTCGGCCTTCTTCTTCGCCTCGTCGACCATGCCGCTGGCCAGGAAGGTGCGGCCGCAGCAGTGGTGCCCGCCGCGCTTTTCCACCGTGTGCAGCACATAGCCCGCCGCCTGCAGCACGCGCGCGGCCGCAAAGGCGTTCTCGCTCTCGAAGGTGCCGTTGAAGGTGTCGACGAACAGCACCGCCGCCTTGCCGCCGCGCCGCGCGATCGACAGCGCCACGTCGCGCTCGACGAACAGGCCCGGCTCGTCGGCCTTGGCGCGCCAGAAGGTGTCGCTGCGCCACTCGGGCAGCGAGCGCTTCGCGGAAAAGCCCAGCAGCTTCTCGCCGAGCCACGCGGCGCCGGGCACGCTGTTGCGCAGGTTCAGCAGCCACGGCATGCGGCTGGCCTTGTGCGCGTAGTCGGGCAGGTTGGCCACCAGCCTGTCCTTGAGCGTATGGCCGTGGCGCTTCTTGTAGTGGTCGAGAAACTCGACCTTCATCTTCGCCATGTCCACGCCCGTGGGGCAGTCGCGCTTGCAGCCCTTGCAGCCGACGCACAGGTCCATGGTGTCGTGCATGGCCTCGCTGGTGAAGGCGTCGGGGCCGAGTTGGCCCGACAGCGCCAGGCGCAGCGTGTTGGCGCGCCCGCGCGTCAGGTGCTGCTCGTCGCGCGTCACGCGGTAGCTGGGGCACATGGTGCCGGCGTCGAACTTTCTGCAGTGGCCGTTGTTGTTGCACATCTCCACGGCCTTGCCCAGGCCGCCGGTGCTGTCGCCGCCGGTGCCGGGGGCGGTGGTCACCTCGGTCACGGGGTCGGCGTTGACGTTCCAGCCCGACCAGTCGAGCACGGGCTTGAGTTCGATGCGGCGGTACGGCTTGGGCGCGGTGGGCGGCGCGAAGCGGAACAGCGCGCCGTCGTCCATGCGCGGCGGGTCGATGATCTTGCCGGGGTTGAACAGGCCGATCGGGTCGAGCTTGCGCTTGATCGAGCGAAAGGCCTCGTTGATGGCCGGGCCGAACTGCCATTCGATCCACTCGCCGCGGCACAGCCCGTCGCCGTGCTCGCCGCTGAACGCACCCTTGTACTTGCGCACCAGCGCGCTGGCCTCTTCCGCGATGGCGCGCATCTTGGCCGAGCCGTCCACGCGCATGTCCAGGATCGGCCGCACGTGCAGCGTGCCCACCGAGGCATGCGCGTACCAGGTGCCGCGGCTGCCGTGCCGGGCGAACACTTCGGTGAGCGCGTCGGTGTACTCGGCCAGGTGTTCGAGCGGCACCGCGCAGTCTTCGATGAAGCTCACCGGCTTGCCGTCGCCCTTGAGGCTCATCATGATGTTGAGGCCCGCCTTGCGCACCTCCCACAGGTTCTTCTGGCGCGCGTCGTCGGGCATCTCGACCACGCTGCCTGGCAGGCCCAGGTCGCCCATCAGCTCGACGAGCTGCTTGAGCTGCGGCAACAGCGAGGCCCTGTCCGCGCCCGAGAACTCCACCAGCAGGATGGCCGCCGGCTTGCCGATGAGCGCCGTTTCCACCGTGGGCCTGAAGGCCGGGTTGGCCAGGCTCAGCTCGATCATGGTGCGGTCGACCAGTTCCACCGCGGTCGGCCCCAGCTTCACGATGTGCTGCGCGGCGTCCATGGCCGCATGGAAGGTCGGAAAGTTGACGATGCCCAGCACCTTCGCGCGCGGCAGCGGCGCGAGCTTCAGCGTCAGGCTCCTGGTGTAGGCCAGCGTGCCTTCGGACCCGATGAGCAGGTGCGCCAGGTTCACCGAGCCGTCGGCCGTGTAGGGACGCTCGCTCTGGTTGTCGAAGATGTCCAGGTTGTAGCCCGCCACGCGGCGCATCACCTTGGGCCAGTGCTCGGCCATCTGCTCGCGGTGCTGCCGCGCGAGGCCGCGCACGAATTGCGCAATGCCCGCGGCGCGCACGCCCAGCGTGCCGACCGGGCCGAAGTCGACCAGTTCGCCGTTGGACAGCCACGCGCTCGCGCCCAGCACGTTGTGCACCATGTTGCCGTAGGCAATGGAGCGCGAGCCGCACGAGTTGTTGCCCGCCATGCCACCCAGCGTGGCCTGCGCGCTGGTCGACACGTCCACCGGGTACCACAGGCCGTGCGGCTTGAGCTGCGCGTTGAGGTGGTCGAGCACCAGGCCGGGCTCGACGGTGGCGGTGCCCTCTTCCACGTTCACGTCGAGCACGCGGCGGAAATGCTTGCTGTTGTCGATCACCAGCGCCGCGCCCGTGGTCTGCCCGCACTGGCTGGTGCCCCCGCCGCGCGCGAGCACCGGCACCTTCAGGTCGCGGGCGATGTCGATGGCGGTGGCAATGTCGCGCTCGCTGGTCGGCACGAAGGCGCCGACCGGCGTGATCTGGTAGATCGACGCGTCGGTGGCGTAGCGCCCGCGCGAACCGTCGTCGAACAGCACCTCGCCCTGCGTGTCGGCGCGCAGGCGGCGCGCGAGCAGCTCGCAGGTGTCGTTGGGCGGAAGAACGGTTCCGGCTGGCTGCATGTGGCTGGCGGGATCGATGCGCATGGTGGGGCTTTGGTTTTTTGGGGGAGGAAGCTCGGCGCGGGTCAGCTTGTCTTCGTGGCGGGATAGATCTCGCCGGCGCGCAACAGCTCCAGCACGGTGTCGCGCTTGCGCAGCACGTGCGCCACCAGCACCTTGCGCATGGCGGCGGCGTCGCGCCTGGCGAGCGCGTCGATCATCTGTTCGTGCTCGTCCACCGCGTGCTTCCACTTCGCCTCGTTCTGGTTGGTGCGAAAGCGCAGCGACTGCACGCGGGCGTTGATGGAGCGGTAGGTGTTCGACAGCACCGGGTTGGCCGCCGCGTCGTTGATGGCGGTGTGGATGCGCGCGTTCAGGCGGTAGTAGCCCGACAGGTCGCGCCGCGAGAAGCAGGCCAGCATTTCGTAGTGCAGCGCGCGCACCTCGGCCAGTTCCTCTTCGGTGATGCGCTTGGCCGCCAGCTCGCCCGACATGCCCTCGAGCATGGCCAGCACCTCGAAGGTGTTGAGCACGTCGGCCTCGGTGAGCTTCACGGCCACCGCGCCGCGGTTGGGCAGCAGGTCGACCAGCCCTTCGGCCGCGAGCAGCTTGATGGCCTCGCGCAGCGGCGTGCGCGACACGTTGAGCTGCAGGCACAGCTCGCGCTCGTTGAGCTTGGCGCCGGGCGCGATGCGCCCTTCGACCAGCATGGTGCGCAAGCGCGACGCCACCTGGTCGTGCAGCGCGAGCCTGGAGATTTCGATGATTTCTGCGGTCATGGTGCGTTCCCTTGTTTGCATTTTGAATGCAAAAATTCGGGCTCACAACCCAAGTAGATCAGGGTAAACCATCAAACAAAAATGCATTTTGAATGCAAAACTAAAAAGCGAAAGGACAGTCCATGCTGCAACTCGACATCCACCCCACCGGTCGCCACTTCCTCCAGATTCCCGGCCCGAGCCCGGTGCCCGACCGCATCTTGCGGGCCATGAGCCTGCCCACCATCGACCACCGCGGGCCCGAATTCGGCACGCTGGGCCTGAAGGTGCTGGGCGGCATCCAGCAGATCTTCAAGACGAAGCACCCGGTCGCGATCTACCCCGCGTCCGGCACCGGCGCCTGGGAGGCCGCACTCGCCAACACGCTGAGCCCGGGCGATCACGTGCTGATGTACGAGACCGGCCACTTCGCCTCGCTGTGGCAGAAGATGGCCACGCGCCTGGGCGTCTCGACCGAGTTCCTGGCGTGGTCGGGCGCCGACGCGCAACTGCCCAACGCGCCCAGCTGGCGCCGCGGCGTGCAGGCCGAGCTCATCGAGGCTCGCCTGCGCAAGGACACCGAAAAGAAGATCAAGGCCGTGTGCGTGGTGCACAACGAGACCTCCACCGGCGTCACCTCCGACATCGCCTCGGTGCGCAAGGCCATCGACGCGGCGGGCCACCCCGCGCTGCTGATGGTCGACAGCATCTCGGGCCTGGCGAGCGCGGATTTCCGGCACGACGAATGGGGCGTGGACGTGACCGTCAGCGGTTCGCAGAAGGGCCTGATGCTGCCGCCGGGCATCAGCTTCAACGCACTCTCGCCGCGCGCGCTCGAAGCCGCAAAGCACGCCAGGCTGCCGCGCGCCTTCTGGGCCTGGGACGAGATCGTCGAGATGAACAAGGACGGCTACTGGCCCTACACGCCCAACACCAACCTGCTGTACGGCCTTTCCGAGGCGCTGGACATGCTGCTCGGCGAAGGGCTGGACAACGTGTTCGCGCGCCACCAGCGCTGGGGCGCGGGCGTGCGCGCGGCGGTCAATGCCTGGGGCCTGCCCATTCAGTGCGCCGACCCGGCCGTGTACTCGCCGGTGCTCACCGGCGTCATCACGCCCGAAGGCGTCGATGCCGACGCGCTGCGCCGGCTCATCCACCAGCGCTTCGACCTTTCGCTGGGCACCGGCCTGGGCAAGCTCAAGGGCCGCATGTTCCGCATGGGCCACCTGGGCGACAGCAACGACCTGACGCTGGTGGCCATGGTCGCGGGCGTCGAGATGGGCATGAAGCTTTCCGGCATCAAGCTGGCCGGCAGCGGCGTGCACGCGGCCATGGACCACTTCGCCAGCCACTCGGCACCGGCCGCGCTGCAGAAGGCCGCATGACCGCGTCCAGGCACGCATAGCCACGCAGCGCCCCGGCGCGCATCGGATTCCAACCCACAACGGAGACAAAGAAGATGCAAAGACGTTCCCTGATCCAGGCCGCTGGCGCCGCGGCCGCCACGCTGGGCGTGCCCCGGCTGTTCGCGCAGGAGTGGCCTTCGGGGCCGGTGCGCATCGTGGTCGGGTTTCCGCCGGGCGGCGGCACCGATGCGCTGGCGCGCGTGGTCGCGCAGAAGCTCACGATCATGTGGGGCCAGCAGGTCATCGTGGAGAACAAGGGCGGCGTGGCCGGCGTGCTCGCGGCCGACTACGTGGCGCAGCAGCCCGCCGACGGCAGCACGCTGCTCATGGCCCACATCAACAGCCACGCGCTCGCGCCCAGCCTGCAGCCCAAGCTGCGCTACAACGTGGAGCGCGACTTCGTGCCGATCGTGCTGGTGGGCGTCACGCCCAACCTGCTGATCGCCAACCCGGGGCAGAAGGCACTCACGGTGAAGGACATCGTGGCCACGTGCAAGGCCACGCCGGGCACGGTGAGCTTCGGCTCGGCCGGCGCGGGCTCGGCGCAGCACCTGGCACTGGAAATGTTCAAGCTGCAGGGCGGTGTCGATGCATTGCACGTGCCGTACAAGGGCAGCGGCCCGCTGCTGGCGGACCTGATGGGCGGGCAGATCCAGTACAGCTTCGAGACCATGACGGCGGCCACGCCGCACGTGAAGAACGGCCGCGTGATCGCGGTTGCGCAAACGCGCACCAAGCGCGCCAAGGGCCACCCGAACGTGCCCACCATGCAGGAGCAAGGCTTCCAGGGTTTCGAGGCGACCACGTGGTACGGCCTTGCGGGCCCGGGCAAGCTGCCGGCGTCGATCGCGCAGAAGGTGAACCGCGACGTGAACACCGTGCTGGCCATGCCCGACGTGCAGGAGCGGCTGGACACCTACGGCGCGGAAGACGGCGGCGGCTCGCAGGACAAGTTCAAACAGTTCATCAGCACCGAGATCGCGAAGTGGGCGAAGGTGGTGAAGGACGGCAACGTGCACGTGGAAACCTAGGCCGCAACTGACAGAATCGCCGGATGAACCCCTCTCAGCCCTCCCAGACTGCCCTCACCGATGCCCTGGTCGCCGCGCGCCGCGGCAACCGCACCCTCGACGCCTCGCCCTGGACCGACACGCTCGCCACCGGCGCCCAGGCCTATGAAGTGCAGGACGCCGTCGCGGCCGCGCTCGGCTGGTTCGACGGCCAGCCCGTGCCCGGCACGTGGAAGTCGGGCGGCGGCTCGCGCACCGCGACACTCACGCACGCACCGCTGCCGCCGGCCGGGGTGCGGCAGAGCCCGGCGGACTTCGGCGACCTCTCGTTCAACGCCCCTGGCATCGAAGCCGAGGTCGCGCTGCGGCTGGGCCAGGACGTCACGCCCGCGCAGGCAGCCAAGCTCGATCACGACAACGCCGCATCGCTCGTCGACGCCATGACCGTCTCGGTCGAGATCGTCGACTCGCGCTGGCAAGACCTCGCCGCCACGCCCGCCCTGCTGCGGCTGGCCGATTCGCAGGTGCACGGCGCGCTGCTGCTCGGCGAGTGGAAGCCCTACGCCGCCGTCGACTGGGCCTCGCAGCGCTGCGAGGCCAAGGTCGGCGATGCAGACACCGTGGTGCGCGAAGGCACGCATCCGCTGGCCGACCCGGCCTGGCTGCTGCCGATCTGGCTGCGCCACCTCACGCGCCACGGGCAGACCGTGCCCGCGGGCACGGTGGTCACCACCGGCTCGTGGGTCGGCATCCTGCCGTGCCGGCGCGGCGATCAGGTGACGGTGGAATTCCCCGGCATCGGCGGCGTGCGACTGAGCGTGTAACGCCCGCCGCCCACGCCCGAACAGGCCACCAGGAAGTCGAGCACCGCCCGCACCCGCGCGGGCAGCGTGCCGGCCTTGCCGATGTACACCGCGTGGATCGGCTCCACCTCGCACGGGTTGAACTCCTCGAGCAGCGGCACCAGCCGGCCCGCGTCGATGTCGTGCTGCACGTGATACAGCGACAGCCGCGCCACGCCCGCGCCCGCCATGGCCAGGTGGCGCAGCGTCTCGCCGTCGCTCGCGCGCACCGGGCCGGCCACCGGCAGCCACACCGTGCGGGCGTCCACGCGCAGCGGCCAGTCGGGTGAATTGCGCCGGAAGCTCCAGCCCAGCCGGTTGTGCGCTTCCAGTTCCTGCGGCGTGCGCGGCGTGCCGTACCTCGCAAGGTAAGAAGGCGCCGCCACGATGGCCTGGCTGGTCTCGCCGAGCCGCCGCGCCACCAGGTCGGAAGAAGGCAACTGGCCCCAGCGGATCGCGATGTCGGCGCGCTCGTCCATCAGGTCCACGATGCGGTCGGTCAACGCAATGTCGAGCGTGATCTGCGGGTGCTGCTCCAGCAGGCGCGGCACCAGCGGCACCAGCCGGTGCTGGCCGAAGGACACGCTGGCGTTGATGCTCACCCGCCCGCGCGGCGCCGCACCGGCGGCGGCACAGCGCTCGGCCTCGTCCATGTCGGCCAGCACGCGCGTGCTGCGCTCGTAGAACGCGCTGCCTTCGGGCGTGAGCTGCAGCTTGCGCGTGGAGCGGTGCACCAGCTGGATGCCCAGGCGCAGCTCGAGCCGCGCCACCAGCTTGCTCACCGCCGACGGCGTCATGCCCAGCAGGCGCGCCGCCGACGAGAACCCGCCGGACTCCACCACCTGCACGAAGGCTTCCATCTCGCCGGAGCGGTTGACGTCGATGCGCGGCATGGCTCTTTTCTACGGCTGTTCTGTGAGTTCAAGTCACAAGTCTGTGTACTGGCGGCATTCTAGTCATCGAAGCCGAATGTCTTCACAGTACAGGGCATCATGCCAATCGCTCTCCTCGCCCTCACCGCCGGTGCCTTCGGAATAGGCACCACCGAGTTCGTCATCATGGGCCTGCTGATGCAGGTCTCGGCGGACCTCCACGTCTCCATCACGGCCGCCGGCCTGCTGATCTCGGGCTATGCGCTCGGGGTCGCGGTGGGCGCGCCCGTGCTCACCATCGCCACCCGCAAGCTGCCGCGCAAGACCGTGCTGCTCGCGCTGATGGCGATCTTCACGCTCGGCAACCTCGCCTGCGCGCTGGCGCCCACCTACGAGATGCTGATGGCCGCGCGCGTCGTCACCTCGCTGGCGCACGGCACCTTCTTCGGTGTCGGCTCGGTGGTGGCCACCGGGCTGGTGGCGCCCGAGCGGCGCGCCTCGGCCATCGCGATCATGTTCACCGGCCTGACCGCCGCCACGCTGCTGGGCGTGCCGGCCGGCGCATGGCTGGGCCTGCAGTTCGGCTGGCGCTCGGCCTTCTGGGCGGTGACGCTGATCGGCGTGCTGGCGTTCGCGGTGCTCGCCGTGTTCGTGCCGCGCGTGAAGGCAGACACAAGGCCCGCGCCGCTGCGTGAAGAACTGGCCGTGCTGGCGCGCCCGCAGGTGCTGCTGGGCCTGGCGATGACGGTGCTCGGCTTCGCCGGCGTGTTCGTGGTGTACACGTACATCCAGCCGCTGCTCACGCAGCTCACCGGCTTGTCTGAATCGGCGGTGTCGCCCATCCTGCTGGTGTTCGGCGGCGGGATGGCCGTCGGCAACATCTTCGGCGGCAAGCTGGCCGACCGCGCGCCGATGGCCGCCGTGCTCGGCACGCTGGTGGTGCTGGCCGCGGTGCTGGGCGCGATGCAGTTCACCATCGGCACGCCGTTCACCGCAGTGGTGTTCGTCGGGCTGCTGGGCGTGGCCTCGTTCGCGACCGTGGCGCCGATGCAGTTGCGGGTGCTCGAGAAGGCGTCGGGCGCGGGCCAGAACCTGGCGTCCAGCCTCAACATCGCGGCCTTCAACCTCGGCAATGCGCTCGGCGCCTGGGCCGGCGGCGTGGTGATCGACCACGGCCCGGGGCTGCGCGCACTGGGCTGGGTGGCCGCGCTGCTCACGCTGGCCGGCCTGGCGATCGCGCTGTGGAGCCGCGCGCTCGACAAGCGCGAACCGCGCGGCGAGCTGGCCGATTGCGCTTCGGCGCAGGCCTGAGCAGGCCGGTGTCGCGCACCCGCCTCGGGTGCGGGCGCCAGTGCAGGGGCAGAATTCGCGCACTGCCCTTGCCTTCGACGCCATGCCGACCCCACCCCGCATCCCCGATGAACACCAACGACTCGAGGCCTGGCACGACGGCTCGGCCATCTGCCTGATCGCCTCGGGCGCGCACGGCGACCCGCTCGATCTGGGCGAGCACGAGGTCGAAGCACTGATCGCGCGCCTGCAGGCCTGCCTTCGCGAAGAACGTGGCGGGCGTGCCGCCAGCATGGCCACCTCCACCTCCACTGCCGTGCGCCCCGCTGCTGCCGCGGACGCGCACGCCCTCGCAGCGCTCTCCCTCCAGGTCTGGCTTTCCACCTACGCGACCGAAGGCGTGAGCGACCTGCTCGCGCGTTACGTGTTCGACACCTTCACGCCCGCCAGTTTCACCGCGCTGGCCGAGGACCCGCGGGCCGCGCTGCGCGTTGCGGCGGTCGACGGCCAGCTTGTCGGCTACGCGCTCGTGCGCTTCGGCGCGAAGCAAGCGCTGGAGCCCGCGTGCGACACCGAGCTCTGCAGGCTCTACGTGCAGGAGCCGTTCACCGGCGCCGGCATCGGCGCGGCCCTGCTCGAAGCAGCGCGCACCGCCGCCCGCGAGCGCACCAGCCGCGATGCGCTGTGGCTCGCGGTCAACGCCGGGAACCGGCGCGCCAGCCGCTTCTACGAGAAGCAGGGTTTCGTCGTGAAGGGCCGCACGTGGTTCGCGCTGGGCGCAGCGCGTCACGAGAACCACGTTCTCGGCCCGCGCTGAAAAGCGCTATTGCGCCTCGGGCGCCTGGTCGGCCCGCGCACCGCCGCCCAGCATCAGCGGGTCGCGCGGGCTGCCCGGCGGCAGGAAGAACTCGTAGCGGTTGCGCCCCGCCGCCTTCGAGTTGTAGAGCGCGGCATCGGCGCGCGCCAGCAGCTCTTCGGCGGAGGCCGAGGTATCGGCCGCGCGGTGGAACGCGATGCCGATGCTGGTGGTCACGGCGATGGTCTGGCCCTCGACCACGAACGGCAGGGTGCCGATGCGCTCGACGATCTTTTCCGCCACGGTGGCCGCCGCGTGCGGGCCGCTGAGGTTCTCCAGCACCAGCACGAACTCGTCGCCGGCCAGCCGCGCCACCTTGTCGGTGCCGCGCACGCTGGCCATCAGGCGCCGCGCGTACTCGACCAGCACCGCGTCGCCCAGCGCATGGCCGAAGGTGTCGTTGATGGTCTTGAAGCGGTCGATGTCCAGGAACATCAGCGCCATCGCGTTGCCGGTGAGCCGTCCGCGCAGCACGGCGTCGGGCAGGTACTCGTTGAAGGCCAGGCGGTTCGGCAGGCCGGTGAGCGTGTCCATGCGCGCCAGCTCGATGAGCTGGTGCTCCACCAGCTTCAGCGCGGTGATGTCGAGCGCCAGTGAGAAGATGCCGTGCGTGAGCCCGTCGGCGCGCACGTCGGGCACGTAGATGACCTGCGTGATGCGCTCGAAGCCCTTGCGCTGCGTGCGCGCCTCGAACTCGACGCGCTCGCCCGCCAGCGCGCGCGCCAGCATGGGGCGGCGCGCCAGGTACACGTCGCGGCCCGCCACGTCCTGCAGGTGGCGCCCCAGCAGCTGCATCGGGTCGAGCCCGAGCCATTCGCGGCTGGTCGCGTTGGCGAAGGTGATCTTCTCGTCGCGGTCGATGTAGGTGATCAGCGCCGGCATGTTGTCGGTGATGGTGCGCAGGCGCAGCTCGCTCTCGGCCTGGCGCAGCTCCGCTTCCTTCAACGCCGTGATGTTGAAGCTCATCAGGTAGAAGCCCACCACCTCGCCGCGCGGGTTGGTGTCGGGGATCAGGTTGACCTGGAAGTAGCCCTCCTTGCCGCGCATGGGCGCGCGTACCGGAAAGCGCACCTTCTTGCCCGAGAGCATCACCGGCAGGTAGGGCTTGTGCTGCTCGTACATCGCGTCGCCCAGCGCCGCGCGCAAGGTGACGCCTTCAATGGGCCTGTCGCCCAGGCCCGCCATCTGGCGCGCGCGGATGTTGCCGAACAGGCAGTTCTGGTTGCGGTCGAAGTAGCCGACCAGCGCGGGGATGTTGTCCGTCACGTCGCGCAGGCGCTTTTCCTGCTCGGCCACGGCCTTGCGGATGTTGACCTCCTCGGTGATGTCGAAGGTCATCGCGAACACGCCGCGCACCGCGCCGTCGGCGTCGAGGTCGGGAATGTAGTGGGCCTGGTAGGTGCGGTGGCCGATGCCCAGCGACGGGTCGCCGGTCTTCTCGAGGATCACCGTCTCGCCGGCCAGCGCGCGCGCGAAGTACGGCTCGACCACGGCGTAGTTGCCGCCGCGCGACTCCGGCATGGAGCGTCCGACCAGCTGCGCGCCGTTGTGCAGCGCCAGGATGCGCGCATTGACGAAGGTGTAGCGCAGCGAGGCATCCACATGCGAGACCATCGCCGGGATGTTGTCGGCAATGGTGCGCAACTGCGCCTCGCTGTGCGCAAGGCTGAGTTCGCTGGCGTGGCGCTGGGCCATCAGCGCGTCGAAGGTGCGCGCCAGGTCGCCGATCTCGTCGCGCGCGTAGCTGGCCGGCGGCCGTGAAATTTCGCCCGGCGACTGCTGCGCCGACTGCATGTGCCGGTGCAGCTCGGCCAGCGGCTTCAGCCGGCGGCGCATCACGGCCAGCGCCAGCGCGCCGGCCGCCAGCGACAGCACCAGCGCGCCCAGCAAGGCGCCGCGCTCGATGGCTTCGATGCTGGCGAAGGCCTCGGCGCTCGGGTACATGGCGCCCACGATCCAGTTGGTGCGCTCGGTGCGGTCGAAGGCGTAGAGGCTGGGCACGCCGGCCTCGTCGGCGCCCTCGCCCGTGCCTTCGAAGCCGGCCATTGCGCGCAGGATCTCGGGGTTGCCGCCCTTGCCGCCCCTGTCCTTCACGTTGTTCAGGATGCGCGCCAGGTCCGGGTGGTCGACCACCACGCCGTCCGTGGTGAAGATGAACAGGTAGCCGCTCTTGCCGAACCTCACGTCGCCCAGCGCGCCCAGGATGTTGCGGTCCTTCAGGTTGATGGCGCCCGAGATCACGTAGCGCACCGCCCCGGCACCGTCGATCACGGGCTGCGTGATGGCCACCTGGGCCAGCCCGTTCAGGCGGTTGCGGTAGGGCTCGGACACCATGCCGGTCTTGTTGGCCACGGTCTGCTGGAAGTAGGCCCGGTCCTTGACGTTGACGCTGCCGTTTTTCAGCGCGCCGTTCAGGTTGGCCACCAGGTTGCCGTCCATGTCGAGCAAGGCCACGTTGTCGAAGGCCTGGCGCAGCGATGCGTGCTTTTCAAGGAAGCCCTGCAGCGGCTGCGCGTCGGCGAAATCCTGCGTCTCGATGCTCTCGGCCAAGGTCTGCAGCAGGATGTGGCGGCTGCCGAGCTTCTGGTCGATGGCGTCCGAGATGGCGCTCACGCGGCCCAGCTGCTCGGCCGCGATCGAGGCGCGCATGCTGCTCTTGACCAGGTGCAGCGCGTAGGTGGCGATGGCGAAGGTTGCGGCCAGGACCACCGCGGCCACGCCCAGGCTCAGGCGCGTGTGCAAGCCGAAGCGGATTTTCGAAAGGCCGGGTTCGTTCATTGATCTGTGTGAGGGCCGGTGCGTGGCCGGCGGGAGTTACCGGTAGAGAGTATCGGTGTCTTCTACGTACCGCGGAAGACTTTGGATGTTTGCGGGCGCTCGCGCGCAACGGTACGTGCAAGTTCCTGCCGGTCGCATTCGACACGCCGCGGCCGCTCGTCCGGCACCGGTACATCCTGTTTCCGAATGAAGCAGAAACTATTAGTTTTTGGCATGTGTATTGCTGCACTGCAGCACAAGCAGATGGCACGCCCCAAAGATGTGCCGCGACAGCGGAGACGCCGGTCCATCCGACCTTCACGTCAACGATTGCGAGGCGCTCATGAACGCAAGCACTGTCCGGGAATCCGACGAACTCGCGCACGCCGAGGCCACCGGCTGGTTTCGCCGCCTGCGGCGAAAAAACGGCAAGGGGCCGGCACCGAAGGAGTCCGGCGAGTCGCTGGTGCCGCGCCTCGCGGGCTACGCGCTGCTGGCCTTCGTGCTGTGGCTGGTCATCACCACGCTGATCCAGCCGCTGGTGTCGCGCCAGGCCACGCGCACCGTGCTGCAGGCGCCGGTGCTGCTGGTCACCTCGCCCATCAGCGGCGTGGTCACGCGCATGACGGTGCGCGCCTCGGACAAGGTCGAGGCCGGCGCGGTGGTGGCCACGGTGCAGAACCCGACCATCAACCGCGACATCCTCACCACGCTGACCACGCAGCGGCTGGCGCTGCAAAGCCAGGTGGCGCAACTGGCCAACCAGCTCAACGCGTCGAACGAGGAGCTGCAGTTCGTCGAGCAGCAGGTGAAGCTGTACCGCACGGCCTCGATGGCGCAGACGCGCGACGCGTGGCAGGTGGCGCAGCGCCAGCGCGAGGTGGCGCTGAGCAGCGTGGCCGAGCAGGAACTGAAGGTGCGCCACACCTCCGCGATGCTCGACGAAGGTGCGGTGAGCCCGCAGGCCATGGACGCCGCGCAGGCGCAGCTGAGCATCTCGCGCGCCAGTGCCGCCGTTGCCGAGCAGGCCTATGTGGGCCTGGGCCAGAGCGTGGCCAGCGCGAGCCGCGGCGTGTTCGTGGGCGGCAGCGGCGCGACGGTGTACCAGACGCTGGCGAACCGCCGCGAGACGCTGGCCGGCGACATCGAGCGCGCGCAGCACGACAGCCAGGCGCTGCAGCAGCAACTGCGCGAGGTCGCCGCGCTCGAGACCGACGAGCGCCGCCGCATCGAGCGCATGGCCGCTTTCGAGGTGCGCGCCATGCAGCCCGGCCAGGTGCACACGGTGCTCATGCCGCAGGGCAGCTATGTGCCGCAGGGCGCCACGCTGGTGCGCATGATCGACTGCAGCCGCATCGAGGTGGTGGCGGTGTTCCCGCCGCGGGTGGCCAGGAGGCTCGACATCGGCTCGACGATCGCGGTGAAGACCGATGACGGCCGCCCCGAGGTGTCGGCCCGCGTCACGCAGATCCTGCCGGTGGCGCCGGAAGACTTCCAGAGCCGCTATGCGGTGCCCTTTCCGTTTGCGGAACAGGGCTCGGTGTATGCCGTGGCGCACATCGAGGCGGCCATGCCGGAGTGGCTGGAGCAGCGCGGCCTGTGCGCGCCGGGCAAGGTGGTGTCGGCGAGGCTGGCCTCGTAGCGCGCATCGCGACGCCGCATGAGCCGACCATGGAACACGCCCTGTTCATCCTCAGGCGCTGCGCGCTGCTGCTGGCCGCCGCGCTCGGCCTGGGCGCCGCGCCCAAGATGATGGCCGGCGAAGTGCAGCATGCACTCGCCCAGCAGAGCTGCGACGGCCTGCGCCGCGCGGTTGCCACCGACGCGCGCGGCGCGCCCTCTTCGCCGCTTCTTCTGACGAGCTACCGCACCGTGCAGCTGATCGAAGGCGTGCCCGAGCTCGTGCCGAGCCTGGCGAACGTGGCCTTCGTCTACGACAACGCGCTCGCCGGCATCGCGCTGCTGGCCTGCGGCGACTCGGCCTCCGCCACGCGCATTGCCGACGCCGTGGTGCTCGCCGTGGAGCGCGACCCGCTGTACACCGACGGCCGCGTGCGCAACGCCTACCGCGCCGGCCCGCTGGCCGAGGGCAAGCCGGTGCTGCCGGGCTACTGGGACAGCGCCAGGAACCAATGGATCGCCGACGCCTACCAGCTCAGCACGGCCACCGGCAACGTGGCGTGGGCCGCGCTGCTGCTGCTGAACGTCGACCGCGTGGCGCCCTCCCCGCGCTACAGCGAGGCCACCGCGCGGCTGCTCGCGTGGGCCGAGCAGCGCACGCGCGCCACCGCCGACCCCGACGGCTACCAGGGCGGCTGGTACGGCTGGGACAACGCCCAGTCGGCGCAGACCTGGAAATCGACCGAGCACAACATCGACATCGCCATGACGGCCGCCTGGGCTGCACGCAACAGCGCGCGGCCCGAACAGACGCGCCAGGCCGCCGTGGCACTGGCCTTCGTCGCGCGCATGTGGAGCGCGCAGGAGCAGCGCTTCTTCATCGGCACCAAGGCCGACGGCACCACGCTGGCCACCACCGGCTCGGGCCTCGACGCGCAGCTGTGGCCCCTGCTCGCCGCACCGCCGGGCTCCTGCCCCTGGCGCGCGGGCCTGGCCTGGGTCGAGCGCAACCACCGCTTCGGCGACGGCTACGGCTTCTCGCAGCAGCCCGACGGCATCTGGACCGAGGGCAGCGCGCAGGCGGCCGCCACGCTGGTGGCCGTGAAAGGCGCGGCCCCCGAGGCGCTGTGGCTGCTGCTCGCCTCGCAACGCGCCGACAACGGCCTGTACTACGCCACGCCCAGCCCGCGCATCTCGACCGGACTGGCCATCGGCCCCGACTCGGTCGGCGCCGACTTCTTCTACTACCGCTGGCCCCACCTGGGCGCCACCGCCTGGATCGCGCTCGCCGCCACGGGCTGGAACCCGTTCACCGGAACCGTCGTTACCGCAGCCTCAGGAGAAACGCCATGTCCGAACTGATCGACACGCCCGAGTTCAGGGTCAACCTGCTGGTTGCGGCGCTTGCGCTGATCATGATCTTCCACGCCCGCGCGGACCGCGCGTCGCACCGCGTGCTGTTCGGCTTTCTCACCGCGCTGGTGCTGGTGCGCTACACGGCGTGGCGGCTGTCCGAAACGCTGCCGCCGGCCGACCTGGGCTTCGGCACGCTGGTGGCGTGGGTGTTCCTGGTGTTCGAGATGGTCGCCATCGTCTACACGCTGCTGTCGATCCAGATGCTCACGCGCCGGCGCGACAACCACGCGCAGGCCGACCGGGGCGAGGCCGCGTTGCGTGCGCGGGGGCGCGAAGTGCCGGCGGTCGACGTGTTCATCTGCACCTACAACGAAGAACTGGCCGTGCTCGAGAAAACGATTCTGGCCGCGCAGGCCATCGACTACCCGCATGTGAACGTGTGGGTGCTCGACGACACGCGGCGCGACTGGCTGCGCGACTACTGCGAACGCAAGGGCGTGCACTACGCGCGCCGCCCCGACAACACGCACGCCAAGGCCGGCAACCTCAACAACGGCCTGCGCCAATCCGCGGCGGCCACCAACGCGCCGTACATCCTGGTGCTCGACGCCGACTTCACACCCCATCGCAACATCGTCTACCGCACGCTCGGCCTGTTCGACGAGCCGAAGGTAGGGCTGGTGCAGACGCCGCAGTTCTATTACAACGCCGACCCCATCCAGCA
Source organism: Variovorax sp. OK605 (assembly GCF_900115445.1). Lineage (NCBI taxonomy): Bacteria > Pseudomonadati > Pseudomonadota > Betaproteobacteria > Burkholderiales > Comamonadaceae > Variovorax > Variovorax sp. OK605. The sequence goes on along the minus strand of NZ_FOWL01000001.1, from coordinate 200,580 downwards.
CAACCTGCGCGCCACCGACAGCTGGGTCGACGAGCAGCGCGTGTTCTTCGACGTGCTGCAGCCTGCCAAGGACGCGGCCGACGTGGCGTTCTGCGTGGGCACCTCGTTCGTGATCCGGCGCGACGCCATCACCGACGCGGGCGGCTTCCCCACGGGCAGCGTGTGCGAGGACATCTACACCACCTACACGCTGATGCGCTTCGGCTGGGTCACGCGCTGGCTCAACGAGCGGCTGTCGAACGGGCTCTCGGCGGACAGCATCGTCGACTACATCAACCAGCGCAGCCGCTGGTGCCTGGGCACCATCCAGGTCGCGCTGCTGCGCGACGGCCCGCTGCGCGGCCGCGGCTACAGCTTCGCGGCGCGCGTGCATTACGTGCACGGCCTGCTGCACTGGCTGACCAAGCCCTTCATCCTGCTGATGCTGGCGGCGCCGGTGCTCTACTGGTATGCGGGCGTGTCGGCCTTCCATGCCACGCCGCGCGCCTTCGCGCTGTACGGCCTGCCGCCGCTCGTGATGTTCTGGGGCTACACCTACTGGATCAGCCAGCGGCGTTGCCTGCCGGTGTTCACCGAGGTCACGCAGATCGTGGCCGCCATGGCCGTCACGCGCACCATCGTGTCCTCGCTCATGCGCCCGTTCGGGCGCCCGTTCAAGGTCACGGCCAAGGGGCAGGACCGCTCGCGCACCGTCGTGCACTGGAACATGGTGCTGGCCTTCGGCGGCCTCATCGCGGCCATGGAAGCGGCGGCGCTGGGCGCCATCGGCAGCGCCATGACCACCGGCGACATGCTCAACGTGGTGTGGACCATCGTGACCACCGTGTACTGCCTGGCCGCGCTCATCGCCTGCATCGACCGCCCGCGCCCCGCGCACGACGAGCGCTTTCCGTACGACGCCGACACCACCCTGCGCAGCACCGCGGGCGTGGGCGCGACGCGCTTCGTGGAGATCGCGGTCGACGGCGCGCTGCTGCGCGAAAGCGCCCTGCTGCGGCGCATGCCCGTCGGCGAGCGGCTGGACCTGCATGTCGACCGCGTGGGCTGGGTGTCGGCGCTGCTCAAGGGCCGTTCGCCCAAAGGCGTGGAGCTGGCCTTCGACCACGACGAGGTGCTGCACGACCACCTGATCCGCCACGTCTTCAGCCTGCCGCCGAGCCACGTCGCCACGCAGGTGAAGCCGGGCCGCGCCGCGCTTGCCTTCCTGGGCAGCGCGGGCTGGCAATGGCCGCGCATGCGCGTTGCGTGGACGCGCGCCTTTGCCGCGCCGCTGCCCATGGTCGCGGTGCTGCTGATCGGCGTGCTGGTGCTGTCGGGCTGCAACCTCACGCCGCCGCTGAAGAACGCCGACGTGGTCGTGCCCGCGCAATGGGCCGAGGGTACCGGCAGCGCCGCCGCGCAACCCGTGGCCTGGCACGCCTTCGTGCGCGACGAGGAACTGCGCGGCCTCATTGCCAGCGCGCTGCTGCAGAACCGCGACCTGCGCGTGTACGCCGCCAAGGCCCGCGAGGCGCGCGCCGTGTACGGCGGCACGCGTTCGAGCCTGTTCCCCGAGATCGGGCTGGCCGGCTCGGTCGGCCGCGGCAACGTGACCACTTCGCTGAGCCCCGACGGCATCGTCACCAACAACCAGGCCGTGGGCAGCGTGGGCACCACCTACGCGGTGCAGGCCGGCATCACCGCGTACGAGCTCGACTTCTTCGGCCACGTCGATGCGAGCGTGAAGCAGGCCGGTGCGCAGGCGCTGGCCAGCGAACGCGACCTGTGGGCCGCGCGCATGAACCTGGTCGGCGAGGTGTCGAACGCCTACCTCACGCTGCGGGCCGACCGTGCCTTGCTCGCGCTGGCCGAGAGCGACCTGGCCAGCCAGAGCGACAGCACCCGCGTGATGCAGCGCGCCCGCACCGTGGGTGGCACGTCGGACCTGAACGTGCTGCGTTCGCAGTCGCTGGTGGAACGCGCCAATGTGCAGCGCGAGGAGTTCCGCATGCGCGTGGGGCAGGACCTGCAATGGCTGGCCGTGCTGGTCGGCCAGCCCGTGCCGGCGAACATCGGCATGCAGCGCCCCTGGCCCGAGCGTTCGGTGGCCGACGTGCCCGTGGGCCTGCCGGCCAGCCTGCTGCAGCGCCGCCCCGACCTGCTGGCGGCCTATGCGCGCGTGGAGGCCGCCAACTCGGGCGTGGGCGCGGCCAAGGCGGCGTTCTATCCGACCTTCTCGCTCACGGCCGTGGCGGGCGGGCTGAGCAGCGAGTTCTCCAGCCTGCTGAGCTCGGGCAACCGCAGCTGGGCCACGGTGCTGGGCGTGTCGCTGCCCATCTTCGACTGGGGCCGCCGCTCGGCCAACCTGAGCGCGAACGAAGAACGCCTGGCCGCCGCCATGGCCAGCTACGAGTACGCGGTGCAGCAGGCGCTGCGCGAAACCGCCAACGCGCTCATCGCCGACAGCCACCTGCGCCCGCAGATCGAGGCGCAGCAGGCGCGCGTGCAGGCGCTCGACAGGGTCGCGTCGATCTCGCGCACGCGCTTTCGCAACGGGCTGGAAGACTACTTTGCCGGCGCCGACGCGCAGCGCGAGCTGTACCTGGAGCGGCGCCAGGGCATCGAGCTGCAGCTCAAGCAGGCGGTGAACACCGTCAACCTGTACAAGGCGCTCGGCGGCGGCTGGGACGACGCGCGCACCACCGCGTCCGCTCAGCCGCCCGCTGCTGCTGCTGCTCAGCCAAGCTGCTGCAGCACGTCCCTCACGCGGTCGAGCGCCGGGTCGATGTCGGTCTCGTCGATCGCGCCGTAGCCCAGCATCAGCCCCTGCCGCGGCGCCGAGAAGTGAAAGAACGGCGCGAGCGGATACAACCCCACGTCGACGCGGCGCGCCAGCGCGATGAGCTGCGCCACGTCGAACTCGCGCCTGCACAGCGCCGCCAGGTGGATGCCGGCCGTGGCGGGCACCAGCTCGAACCACGGCGACAGGTCGTCCGCGAAGCGCCGCACGATGCGCTCGCGTCGCGCCGCATAGGCGGCATGGCAGCGGCGAATGTGCTTGTGCAGGTCGCCGTCGGCCATGAACTTGGCCAGCGCCCACTGGGCCGGCGTGGAGGTGTGCCAGTCGCTCAGGTGCTTGGCCGTGCCCACGGCCTCCAGCACGGCCGGCGGCGCGATCAGGTAGCCCAACCGCAGGTCGGGCGACAGCGTCTTCGAGAAGGTGCCGACGAAGGCCACGCAGCCGTGCGTGTCCATGCTCTGCAGCGAATCGGTGGGGCGGCCCTCGTAGCGGAATTCGCTGTCGTAGTCGTCCTCGATCACCACCGCGCCCAGCGCCGCCGCGCGCGCCAGCAGCGCCTTGCGGCGGCGCTCGCTCATCGGCATGCCCAGCGGAAACTGGTGCGCGGGCGTCACGTAGATCAGCCGCGTGCCGTCGGGAATGCGCTCGACCACCAGGCCTTCGCCATCGACCGGTACGCCGACCACGTTCGCGCCCTGCGCGCTCAGCAGCAGCCGCGCGGGCGGGTAGCCGGGCTCCTCCATGGCCACCGTGCTGCCCGGCTCCACCAGCACGCGTGCGATGAGGTCGAGCGCCTGCTGCGCGCCGTTGGTCACCAGGATGTCGGCCGCCGCGCAGCGCACCCCGCGTGAAAAGCTCGCATGCCGCGCGATGCCGTCGCGCAGTTCGCGCAGGCCTTCGGCGTCGCCATACAGCCCGCGCGAGCGCGCGCCCTGGCGCAGCGCATGCAGCACGCAGCGGCGCCAGTCCGCATGCGGGAACAGGTCGCGCGCCGGTGCGCCGCCGATGAACTCGTAGCGCGAGCTGCCGGCCGGCGCCGGATGCCGCAGCGGCGTGCGCATGCCGCGCCAGTGCTCGGCCATGGCCGCACCCGCGAGCGGCCGGGCCGGCGCCATCGGTGCCTGCCGGCGCGCCGCGCCGTCCGCCACGAAGGTGCCGCTGCCGACACGGCCGGTCAGCAGCTTGTCGAGGGTCAGCCGGGCGTAGGCCTGCGACACCGTCTTGCGCGACAGCCCCAGCTGTTCGGCGAACAGGCGCGACGGCGGCAGCTTCTCGCCCGCGGCCAGCCGGCCGCTGCGAATGGCGTCCTTGAGCTGCCGGTACAACTGGCCGGCCAGGTCCTTGTCGCCTTCGATGACGACGTGCAATTCCATCGGATTGGTCTCCTGCGAATGCGCCGGATTGGCCGCCCGCGGCGGCGCGCCTCGCTCCTAGCATCGAGGCCACATTCAACCACCACCGAACGAAGGAACCCGCACGATGCAAGCCCGCCTCGATTTCTACAAAGCCTCCCCCGAAGCCATCAAGGCGCTGATTGCGCTCGAAGTGGCCGTCGGCAAGCTCGGCCTCGACCCCCAACTGGTCGACCTGGTGAAACTGCGTGCCTCGCAGATCAACGGCTGCGCCTACTGCATCGACCTGCACACGGCCGACCTGCGCAAGGCCGGCGAGACCGACCGCCGCCTGGCCACGCTCGGCGTGTGGCGCGAGACGCCCTTCTTCACCGAACGCGAATGCGCCGCGCTGGCCTGGACCGAAGCCCTGACCGACGTGGCGCGCACGCACGTGCCCGATGCCGCCTACGAGGCGCTGGCCGCGCAGTTCAGCGAGGCCGAGCAGGTGAACCTGACGATGGCCGTCAACACCATCAACAGCTGGAACCGGCTGTCGATCGGGTTTCGCAAGACGCTGACGGCCTGAAGCCGGTGCCGGTGCTGGCGCAGTGCAGCAGCGTGTCGACCAGCCCGTCGACCCGCTCCTCCGCTCGCCGCAGCGACAGTGCGAGCTGCTCGCCACCGAACTCGTCGGACTCCACCGCCGCTTCGAACACCTCGGTGATGCCGATGTAGCCCAGCGCCGAACGCACGCTGTCTTCCGTGTGGTTCAGGTGCGCGATGCGCCCGCCCTTGTCGTAGCCATGGTCGCCGCGCGCGCCGAGCAGCACGACGCGCTTGCCCGCATCGGCGAGCAGCGGCCAGTAAGGCACCGCGCCGCGCGCGCGGTCGAAGCCGAAGGTGCGGCCCACGCGCACGATGTTGTCGATCCAGGCCTTGAACTGCGCCGGCACGCTGAAGTTGTACATGGGCAGGCCGATCACGACCAGGTCGGCCGCAACAAGCTGGTCGACCAGGCGATCGCTTTCGGCCAGCGCATCCGCCATCCACGGCTCGCGCGCGGCGGGTGGCGTGAAGGCCGCGTGGATCCAGCGGCCGTCCACGTGCGACGGCGGGCGCTGCCCTACGTCGAGGTAGTCGATGCGGTCGTCGGGCCGCGCCGCGCGCCAGCGCTCCACGAAGCGCGCGGAGAGACGGCGCGTGTGCGAGCCGTGCGGGTCGGTGCCGGAACGGCCAGGGCGGGCGCTGGCGTCGATGTGGAGGAGGTTCAGGGTCATGGTGGTGATGGATGAGTGAATCTGTTGCGTCCTGCGCTGCCACAATGGCTGCCAAGGCCTTTAATCTATGGATGAAAGTCATGCCTCACAAACGATCGTTTCTCTCTCCATGAACGAGCCTGGCTCATCTGTCCGCCCTGCCCGCCGGCTGCCGCCGCTGCTGGCGCTGCGCGCCTTCGAGGCTGCGGCCGCGCACCTGAGCTTCCAGCGCGCGGCGCTCGAGTTGTCGGTCACGCCGTCGGCCATCAGCCACCAGGTGCGCGCGCTGGAAGACACGCTCGGCCAGCCGTTGTTTCGCCGGCTCACGCGGCAGCTCGCGCTGACGCCCGCCGGGCAGCGGCTCTTCGACGACCTGCGCACGGGCTTCGACGTGCTCGAGGCCGGCGTCGACAAGCTGCGCAGGCCTTCGGCATCGCAGGCCGTGACGCTGACCACCAACACCGCCTTTGCGGCGCGCTGGGTGCTGCCGCGCATCGAGGCCTTTCGCACCGCCTGCCCTGGCGTCGAGCTGCGGTTGCATGCGAGCGACACGCTGGTCGACCTTGCGCGTGGCGACGCCGACATCGCCATCCGCTCGGGCCGCGGCAACTGGCCGGGGCTGGTGTCGCGCGAGCTGATGCCCGAGCGGTACGCACCGCTGTGCAGTCCGATGCTCGGCCTCAAGCGCGTCGCGGACCTGCCGAAGCACCAGCTGATTCACTGCGACTGGCAGCCACATGCAATCGCACCCGCCGTGTGGCCGCGCTGGTTCCGCGAAGCAGGCATCGCGCCGCCGAGGGGCCGCGCGATGAAGTCAGCGGCGCTGTCGTTCTCCGACGAATCGCACGCGATGCTTGCCGCGCTCGGCGGGCACGGCGTTGCGCTGCTGAGCCTCACGCTGTCGGCGCCGGAGATCCGCAGCGGCGCGCTCGTGCAGCCCTTCGGACCTGCGCTCGATACGGGCAGCTACTTTCTGGCGGTGGCCAATGGGCGGGAGAACGAAGCGCCGGTTCGTGCGGTGTGGGACTGGATCGTTTCGCAGGCTGCAGGAGACTGAGCACAAGCTGAACGCAAGGCTTGCACTTCGTCACACCTTTGGAGAGACTCACGTGCCAACAAAAAAACGAGGAGAGTTCATGACGAGGATTGCCCGCGTCCCTCTTGCCATTGCAACAGGTGCGCTTCTTGTAATAGCTTTGACCTCATGCGGAGGCGGTGGTGGGGGCGGTGGCGGAGGAGGCATCGGCGTCGGCTTCGGCACAGGCGTCGCACCACCCGCAACCGGAGCGCCAGCGCCCGAGTTGCCGGCACGCGAAGCGCTCATCGCACGCGCGAGAACCTACGAACTCGACACCCCTTACGTTCCGCCGCCCGGAGATCCGCTGGAGCTCAACACGTCGGGCTACGCCAAGGCCATGTGCTCCGCCGCATTCATCACCGGCCTCGACCCCGATGTTGCCGCGGAGAGCGTCGGCTACTTCACCGGCCCGTACGCGCAGCGCAGCAAGGTCGGCAAGCCGGTGGTCGATCGCGCGAAGAAGGAAGTTCGCATCACCATGCCGAACGGGACGACGCTGGTGGCGCGCTACTTCGGCTCGCAAGGCTGCATCACGCTGCCGCCCGGCAAGGACGGCGTGTTCTTCACGCCCGTGACCGTCACCAGCACCCTCCCCGATCCCGCGACGCAGGACTGGCCGATGGGCAACGTGATGCCCGCGGGAGCCGCGCCCGGCATCGACGCCACGAAGCTGGGCCAGGCGGTCGACGCCGCCTTCGAAGTGCCGCAGGCCTATACGGCCGCCTTCGTCGTCACGCACAAGGGACGCGTCGTCGGCGAGCGCTACATGAGCGGCATCAATGCGACGACGCCGCTGGAGTCGTGGTCGATGGGCAAGAGCGTGACCGCCACCTTGCTGGGCACGCTCATCAAGCAGGGCGAATACCAGCTCGACCAGCGCGCGCCCATTCCGGAGTGGCAAGCGGACGGCGACAAGCGCAAGGAGATCCGCATCTCCGACATCCTGCACATGTCGAGCGGGCTGCGCATCAAGGCGCCGGACGATCCCGACTTCGACCCCAACGGCACCTACCCCGATCACATCTACTTCTACACCGGGCGCATCAATGCGTTCAACTACGCGGCCACCCGTCCGCAGCAATGGCCGCCGAACACTGTCGGGCGCTACCGCAACACCGACCCGGTGCTGGCGAACTACCTGGTCCGGCTCGCGGTCGAGAAACGCGGCGAAGAATACCTGTCGTTCCCGCAGCGCGCGCTGTTCGACAAGATCGGCATCCGCACCATGACGCTGGAGACCGACCCCTACGGCAACTTCCTGGCGCAGGGCTACGACTTCATGTCGGCGCGCGACTGGGCGCGGCTGGCCAACCTCTACCTGCAGGACGGCGTGTGGAACGGCGAGCGCCTGCTGCCCGAAGGTTTCGTCAAGTTCGTGAGCACGCTCGCACCGGCCTGGGCCGCGGACAAGCGCCCGATCTACGGCGGTTTCTTCTGGCTCAACGGCACCAGCACGTGGCCCGTGCCGACCACGGCCTACTACATGCTCGGTGCCGGCGGACAGGTGGTGCTGATCGTGCCGTCGCACGACCTCGTGGTGGTTCGCATGGGCTACGACAAGGGCGAGCAGGCTTCGGTCGCGAGCCTGCGCAAGGCGCTGACACTGCTGATGCAGGCCGTGCCGAGTTCGCAGTAAGAGCAAGGCAAGCGCGGCGCGCAGCCCCGGCGCTCGGTCGTCGTTCAGTCGTCCGTCTGCTGGCTCTGCGCCTGCCGGCTCCACGCCGACGCCGGGCTCTCGCGCCATGCCATCCAGCCCGCGGGCATGTCGGCCAGTGCCCGAAGGCTCGCGTCGCGCTCGACCATGCTCTGCAGCGAGACGAGCTTCGCGTCGGCCATCTCGAACGCGTCGCCGGTCAGGAACTGCCAGGCGCCGTCTTCCTCGTCCCGGGACACCATGAGGATCGGCTTCGCGTCTTCGAGGATGCCGCGCACCGTGAAGCACATGACGTTCGGCGGGCTGTCGAAGGGCCAGGCATCGCCGGCGTCGGCGCCGGCGGGCTGGTCTTCCTTGTCGCACAGCAGCGGCTGCGCGGATGCGAAGCTGGTGTCCCAGCCCTGCTCCCAAGGAAAGAGACCTTGCCTGTCGGGCCACACCATCTGCAGCACCGGCAGGTCGGCCTTGATCGACGCATAGAACCAACCCGCGTAGCCGAGGTATTCGGGGTAGTGCCGCCGTGCGACCGGCACGAAGGCGATGCGTACGCCCTCGGCGATGTCTTCGTAGGCCTTGAACGGAACAAGCGCTTCGCCGGCGCCCGCGACCTTGACGGCCACGATGTTCAGGAACTGCTGGGCCGTCTTCGGCGGAAGGCCGAAGACGATGACTTCGGGCTGGCGGTAGTTGGCGTAGAAGCCCAGCGAGAAAGCGAAGGCCGGCCCGTCGCCATCGCCCTCGACATGCACGTGGTGCCAGCCGATGCGGGTGACATCCGCCAGCAGGCGGCGGTCGTAGTCGTCCTCGGCTTCGGGCAACTTGAAATCGGGGAGCGTGCTTTCGATCATGAGGCGCGGTGCGGGTGGATGGACGACCCGGCAAGGATACTGGCCAGGGCCGTGCCGACGTCGCTCAAGCCATGCCGTTCAGGTGCTCATAGAGGATCAGGAACCCGATCCCGATCAGCACCACACCGCCCAGAATCTCCGCGCGCTTGCCGACCACCGCGCCCAGCACGCGCCCCACCATCACGCCGAGCGTGACCATGGTGAACGTCGCCAGGCCGATGGCCAGCGCGGTCCAGGCGATGTTGACGTTGATGAAGGCCAGGCCGACGCCCACCGCCATCGCGTCGATGCTGGTGGCGAAGCCGGTGATGGCCAGGGTCCAGAAGGTGTTGCGGCTGGGCTTCTCGTCGATCGCGTCGGGCGCGCCGAAGCCGGCCCAGATCATCCGCAGGCCCAGCACGCTGAGCAGCGTCACGGCAATCCAGTGGTCCCACCGCGCGACGTAGCTGGCGGCAGCCAGCCCGGCGGCCCAGCCGATGACGGGGGTCAGCGCCTCGATGACGCCGAAGATGAGCCCGGTGCGCAGGGCTTCGCGCCAGGAGGGTTTGCGCAGGGCCGCGCCTTTGCCGACAGCAGCGGCGAAAGCATCCGTCGACATGGCGAATGCAAGAAGAATCGTGGAGGCGATGTTCATGTTGGAAGTAGCAAGCAAGGCCGGTTCAAGACGCCGCGGCACACGAACCCGCCGGCCAAAGCCGCGTTCATGCACCGCTGGTCTCGCCAACCTTTCGGCTGCTCGCGCCACGGTCGCAAGGTGCGATCCGAGTATGTTGACGCGAGCGCTTCCGAAGTCCGGAAGCCGGCTACTCCCCAAGGGAGGTGCAATTCTAGATGAGCTCGCGCCACCGTCCCGTGACAGCGCCTGCCCTGGCGGTAGGGCTTTGTGGGGCGCCCACGAAAAAGCCTCCCGCAGGAGGCTTGTCGAATCGACCGGAACGCGGGGTGCGGCGCTCAGGTCTTCTTGGTCAGCAAGGTCTTCACGACGTAGCCATCGCGGTACACCCCCTCGATGGCGCCGCCCTCCACGCGGTCGGTGGCATGCGCAGCCACGTACTTTTCTTCTCCCATGCGATAGACCACCATGGTGCATGACGAACGTTTGCTGAGGGTGCGGGCAACGCCTGTGGCTTGGCGCAGGGTCGGGTATGTCTCCATAGGAATCCTTGTCTTCTCTAATGCCTTGGATAGTAGTCTTTAGGTACTCAACACGCCTGAGATTTGTTTCAAGGCGCCAACGGCCAAAAGAGCAATCAGATTATTTTGTGACTTTGTTATCGACAACAGAAAAATCCTTCGGGGGTGTTGCCACCTCACCACTTGACGGGCTGGGTGACTGCTACTTACTTGCGCCGTCCTCCACCTGCCACCCCCGGGCCTTCAACACCGCCCGAAGACGGTCCGCCTGCGCCCAGTCCCTGGCGTCGCGCGCCGCCTGGCGTTGCGCGAACAGGGCGGCGATGTCCTCGGGGATCGCCAGCGCGGGCGCGGCCCACCCGCTCAATCGCAACCCGAGCACGGTGTCGGCATGGTCCACGGTGGCGCGTCGTACCTCGGGCGGCAGATCGCTGCGCACCAGCGCCCACACCACGGCCAACGCACGCGGCAGGTTCAGGTCCTGGTTGACCTCCGCATTGAAGCGCGCCACGAAGCCCTCATCCGCGGTGCCGCCGAGCGGCCAGCCTGCGTAGGCCTTGCGCAGCCGGTCCAGGGCGGATTGCGCCGCGTGGATGGCTTCGTCGGTGTAGCGCAAGGTGCTGCGGTAGTGCGCGCTGAGGCACAGGTAGCGGTAGGCCATCGGGTCGGTGCCCTGGTCGATCAACGTCTGCAGGCGCAGGAAGTCGCCGTCCGTCTTGGCCATCTTCCGGTCGTCGAGCGTGAGGAAGTGGCCGTGCATCCAGAAGTTGGCGAGCCGGGTGCCGTGGCAGGCCTGCGTCTGCGCGATCTCGTTGCTGTGATGCACCGCGACATGGTCTTCACCGCCGCAATGAATGTCGAACCACGGGCCCAGGTACTTCGCCGACATGGCCGAGCACTCGATGTGCCAGCCGGGAAAGCCGCGGCCCCAGGGGCTGTCCCATTCCATCTGGCGCCTTGAGGCCGGCGGACTGAACTTCCAGAGCGCGAAGTCCGAGACGTTGCGCTTCTCCCCCATCGCCACCCGCATCCCGGCCCACAGGCCCGCGCGGTCGAGGCGGGCCAGATGACCGTAGCCGTCTTGGCGGGTCGTGTCGAAGTAGATGCCGTCGGAGGTCCCGTAGGTGAAGCCCTTGCGCTCCAGTGCCTCGATGAACACCAACTGCTCGGGAATGTGGTCGGTGGCACGCGGCCACTCGGCGGGCTCCAGCAGGTTCAACGCGCGCCAGTCGGCCTGGAACGCGGCGGTATAGCGCTGGGCGATGGCCCACGCGGACTCGCCGGCGCGCCGGCTGCCCTTCTCCATCTTGTCCTCGCCCTCGTCAGCGTCGGACACCAGATGCCCGACGTCGGTGATGTTGACGACATGCCGCACGCTGTAGCCGTTCAGCTCGAGCACGCGGCGCAGCACGTCCTCGAACACGTAGGTCCGCAGGTTGCCGATGTGCGCGTGGTCGTACACCGTCGGCCCGCAGCAGTACAGGCCCACATGCCCGGGTTGCAGCGGCGTGAAGGGCCGCACGGTGCGCGACCAGGTGTCGTACAAGGCAAGGGACATGGGGACTTTCCTGAAGTTGAAGAAACGTGGAAAACAAAAAGGCCACCGGTCTTGCAACGGGTGGCCATCGGGGATGCGGACTTGAACTGGATCGCTAAGCGCAAGCACCCCTAGGCACGCGGGCACAGCAGGCGTGCGCGGGGCGGATCGACGGGGATGCAGGAGCGAACATGAAAACCATCCTAGCGCGCCCCCTGCATCGGGTCAAACCTCGCCGCCCAACGGCTGCAGGCCCAGCACCCACTCGAACACCGCCGCCACCGCGGGCTCCTCGCGCCGCGCCTGCGGGCACACCAAGTGGAACGGCAGGCCCGGCAACTGCGGGCCGAAGGGCTGCACGAGGTTGCCGGCGCGCAACTCGTCGGCAATCAAGGCCAGGCTCATCAACGCCACGCCCTGCCCTTGCAGCGCGGCCGACACCGTGTGGGTCTCGTCGGAGAACACCGGCCCCGCCGACACATCGAGCCCGGGCACCTGCGCTTGCTGCTGCCACGCGGCCCAGGTACCGGGTTGGCTCCTGCTGCCGGGCAGCAAAAAATGCAGCAGCGTGTGCCGCCTCAGGTCGCCGCGTCGACGCAGCTTGAGCGCGGGGCTGCAGGCGGGTGCGAAGACGTTGTCGAACAGCTTCTCGGCCACCATGCCGGGCCACTGGCCCTTGCCGTAGCGGATGGCGATGTCGGCCGTGACGCCGTCGAGCGCAACCGCCTCGTGCGACGCGTGAATGCGCAGGTCGAGCCGCGGATGCAGCGCGCGCAGGCCGCTCACGCGCGGCAGCAGCCAGCGCGCCGCCACCGCCGGCGTGGCCGACAGCGTGATGGCCTGGCGCTGCGGCGGCGCGCGCAGCCGGGCCACCGCATGGGCCATGGCGTTGAACGACTCGCTCAGCACCGCCTGCAGTTCCCTGCCCTGCGGCGTGAGCACCAGTTGCCGCGGCTGGCGGATGAAGAGCGCCACGCCCAGCGCGTCTTCCAGCTGCCGCACCTGGTGGCTGATGGCCGTGGGCGTGACCGAGAGTTCGCTCGCCGCGAGCTTGGCGCTGCAATGCCGCGCGGCGGCCTCGAAGGCACGCAACGCGGCCAGCGGCGGGAGTTGACGCAGGTTGGCCATGGATGAATTTATTTTTCAGCGGCGCAAAGAATTCGTCGTTTGTCGCGCTCCGGATGCTTGGATAGATTGGGAACCGTGTCAAGCAGACAGCTGAATTCACCTCATCCATCTCATCCACCTACTCCGCAACTCCGCACCAAGGACCCCGCCATGACCACCCTGCTCCACATCGACGCCAGCGCCCGCCCCGGCCTGTCAGGCACCCACGCGCACGGCTCGCATTCGCGCCGCCTCGGCCACCGCTTCGTGACGACATGGCGCGCCGCGCGCCCGCAGGACGAAGTGATCTACCGCGACATCGGCGCCACGCCGCCGGGCCACGTCACGGGCGAATGGATTGCGTCGGGCTACACGCCGCCGGCCGAGCGCGAGCCGTGGATGCACGCCGTGCTCGCGGAGAGCGACGCGCTGATCGCGGAGCTCCGCCGCGCGGATGTGCTGGTGATCGGCGTGCCGATGTACAACTTCGGCATGCCGGCGCCGCTGAAGTCATGGATCGACAACATCGTGCGCATCGGCGCCACCTTCGATTTCGACCGCAACCGCGAGAACCCGTACGTGCCGCTGCTGGCGGAGCGCCGTCGCCGCACGGTGCTGCTGAGTTCGTGCGGCAGCAGCGGCTATGGGCCGGGCGGGTTCCAGGCGCAGATGGACCTGCTGACGCCCGGCATCGCGAGCCCGCTGGCGTTGCTGGGGCTCACCGAAGTCCACAGCGTGGCCATCGAGCACGCCGAAGACCCGGGTGACCTGCTCGACCGGTCGATTGCCGAAGCGCTCGATCGCGTCGATGCGCTGGTGGGCGAGCTGCAGGCCTCCTGAGGAAGCCTTGGCTCCCAAGCCTCAAGCCTGTGTCAGGCCGAGCGCAGCTGCTCGCGCAGCTTCTGCCCGATCTCCGGCCGCTCCAGGAACGGGTCGGCCGGGTTGACGCCCGACACGATGTTCTCCATGCGGCTCTTCACGTTGCCCAGCGCCTTCGGGTGGCTGAACACGTAGAACTGGTTGTCGGAGATGGCTTCGAACACCTTGGCGGCCACTTCGGCGGCGGTGATCTTGCCGCTGCTCACCGCCTTGTTGCTCATGGCCTGGCCGATGAGCTGGCTCTTGGTGAGCTCGCTGTCCTTGGGTGCGTTGGGGCGGTTGCGCTCGCTGCTGGTGATGCCGGTGGGCACGAAGTACGGGCACAGCAGGCTCGCGCCGATCTGGTCGGTGACCAGGTTCAGGTCCTGGTACATGGTCTCGGTGAGGCTCACCACGGCCGCCTTGGCGGCGTTGTAGATGCCCATGTTCGGCGGCGTGAGCAGGCCGGCCATGCTGGCGGTGTTGGTGATGTGGCCGCAGTAGGCCGGGTCCTTGGCGGCGGCCTCGAGCATCATGGGCGTGAACAGGCGCACGCCGTGGATCACGCCCCACAGGTCGACGCCCAGCACCCATTCCCAGTCGGCCACGGTGTTTTCCCACACCAGGCCGCCGGCGCCCACGCCCGCGTTGTTGAACACGAAGTGCGGCGCGCCGAAGCGTTCCTTCACCGCGGCGGCCAGGGCTTCCATCTGTCCGGCGTCGGACACGTCGACCTTGCGCGCCAGCACCTGCGCGCCGGCGGCTTCCATTTCGGCCGCGGCCTTGTCGAGTGCGTCCTGCTGCACGTCGACCAGCACGAGGTTCATGCCGCGGGCGGCGCCGATGCGCGCGCACTCCAGGCCGAAGCCCGAGGCCGCGCCGGTGAGAACGGCGGTCTTGCCCTTGAAGTCCTGAATCATTTGCCGGTGTCCTTCTGTTGAATGTCTCTGACGTTGGAGCTGCAATTGAAATACGGAACGCGCGCGAGCGCAGTCACGAAGGTGCCCCGGCCGGGGCTTCGGCCCCGGTTCAGGCTTCGGCCGCCTTCAGCACATAGCCGATGCGCGGAAAGTGCACGTGCACCGTGCCCGTTCGCTCGCTGCTGCGCGCCAGCGTGTAGTGGGTGCGCGTGGCCGCGACCAGCGTGCCGGGCGTTTCCTCCAGGCCGAAGCTCTCGGCGCGGATGGTGACGGCGCTGCCCAGCGCAATGCCGTGGTCGTCCTGGAAGGTGCTGTCGGTCAGCAGCGTGTGCGGCGTGGCGGCCTTGGCCACGGCAATGGCCTCGTCGGCGGTGAACTTCTCGGGCGCGCCATGGCCGATGGCGGCCATGCGGTCCATCCAGTCGACCACCGCGGGCGTCAGCTCGAGGATGGTCCGCACCGCCTCGATGCGCCGCGTGTACCAGAGCGAGTGGTACGCCGAGAAGTCGGCGATGCTGGGCACCTCGCCGAGCAAGAAGGGCTTGTCGTCGAGCATGTCCGACAGGCGGCGCAGGTACGACTTGTAGGCGCTGGTGGCGTCGGCCGGGCGCAGGCGGGTCATGTTGCCCGCGCTCATCTTGCCGCGGTCTTCGCCGAAGGCCTTCAGCGCCTCGGGCGGCGCCTTGGCGAACACCTCGGCCGCGCCCTTGGGCTGCAGGTTCCAGGCCATGGAGGCCCAGAACAGCGTGGTGTCGGCCCACTGCGCGAGGATCCGCGACAGGCCCTTCTCGGGCTCGGGGTAGAGCGTGGGTTCGGGCTGCAGGTGCTCGAGCACGTCGGCGATGAGCGCGCTGTCGCAGTACATGTCCGCGCCGATCTGCAGGAACGGCGTCTTGCGGTAGCCGCCGGTGAGCACCTCCACCTCGGGCTTGGGCATGATCGGCGGAATGAACACCGACTTCCACGGCAGCTTCTTGGCGCCGAGGATCAGGCGCACCTTCTCGGAGAACGGCGAGGTCAGGTAGTGGTGGAGGATCAGGTCGGCCATGTCGTGTTTCCCGTGAGTCTTTGGTTTGAAAATTCGGCGCGCGCTCAACGAGGTTGCGCGCGCTGGAGGATCGCATCGAAATCGGTGCCGGCGCCGGCGCCGAGCGTGCCGAAGGCATGGCCCCAGTCGCCGCCCAGGCGGGACGCACAGAATGCGCCGACCACCGCGGGCGGCGCCGTCTGCGCGAGCAGTGCAGCTTGCACGGCGAGCGCCACGTCCTGTGCCAGACGGCGCGCCTGCGCCTCGGAGGCCATGGCCTCGACGCGGGCCGGCAAGGCATCGGCCAGGCGGTCGAGTGCGGCGTGCTGGCCGCGCGCGGGCGCGAGCTCCTTGGCCAGCGCCGCGACCGCGTCGCCCTTGCGCAGGCCGCGCAGCAGGTCGAGCGCCATGATGTTGCCCGCGCCCTCCCAGATGGAGTTGAGCGGCATCTCGCGGTAGATGCGCGCCATGACGCCTTCGCCGCCCTCTTCCACATAGCCGTTGCCGCCGAGGCACTCCATGGCCTCTTGCGCGAAGTGGCTGCCGCGCTTGCAGATCCAGAACTTGGCGACCGGCGTGAGCAGGCGGGCCATCAGGCGCTCGTGCTCGTCATCCGGATGGTCGAAGGCCTTTGCCAGGCGAATGGCAAGGGCCGTGGCCGCTTCGCTTTCCAGCGCGAGGTCGGCCAGCACGTTCTTCATGAGCGGCTGTTCGATCAGCGGCTTGCCGAAGGCGTGGCGCTGCGCGGCGTGGTCGAGCGCGATGGCCAGCGACTGGCGCATGAGCCCGCTGGTGCCCAGCGCGCAGTCGAGCCGGGTCATGGTGCCCATCTCGAGGATCTGCGGAATGCCGCGGCCCTCCTCGCCCACGAGCCAGGCGGTGGCGCCGTGGAACTCGACCTCCGAACTCGCATTGGCCTTGTTGCCGAGCTTGTCCTTCAGGCGCTGCACGTTGATGGCGTTGCGCGTGCCGTCGGGCAGCACGCGCGGCAGGAAGAAGCAGCTGAGCCCGGCCGGCGCCTGCGCCAGCACCAGGAAGGCGTCGCACATCGGCGCCGAGAAGAACCACTTGTGGCCCGTGAGGGCATAGCGCGCGCCCCAGGCGTCGCTTCCGTCGCGCACGGCCTTCGTGGTGTTGGCCCGCACGTCGGAGCCGCCCTGCTTCTCGGTCATGCCCATGCCCATGGTCAGGCCGGGCTTGTCGCTGAAGACTTTCAGGGCCGGGTCGTACCGGAGGCTCGCGAGCTTCGGTCCCCACTCGGCGTACACGGCCGCGTTGCCGCGCAGCGCGGGCGTGGCCGCATAGGTCATGGAGACCGGGCAAAGGATGGACGGCTCCAGCTCGGTGAAGAGCATGAAGCCCGCCGCGCGCAGCACGTGCGGCGAGGCCGAGGTGCCGGTCCACGGCGTGCCGTGCAGCCCCGCGCCCACCGCGGCGGTCATCAGCGCGTGGTAGCTCGGATGGAACTCCACCTCGTCGATGCGGCGGCCGAAGCGGTCGTGCGTGTGCAGCTCGGGCGTGTGGACGTTGGCCAGCCGCGCATGCGCCTGCATGCCGGCCGAGCCGAGGGTGGCGCCCAGCTCGTGCAGCTGCGTGGTCTGCAGGGTGGGCGCGTTGAACTTCAGCGCATCGCGCAGGGAGCGGTGGGTGTCGAACAGGTTGTAGTCGACCAGCGGTGCGGGCTGGTTGAAGACCTCGTGCGTCGTTGCCATGACCGGCCTCCTTTGCCGTGCGCTTCAGTTCATCGGGGCATTCAGATCAGCTTGACGAGTTGCTTGCCGAAGTTCCGGCCCTTCAGCAGGCCCAGGAAGGCCTCGGGCGCCGCCTCGATGCCTTGCGCAACCGACTCGCGCGGCTTGAGCTTGCCGGTGCCCACCAGCGTGCCCAGTTCGGCGAGCGCCTCGGGCCACACTTCCATGTGCTCGCTGACGATGAAGCCTTCGATCTTCATGCGGTTGATGAGGATCAGCGCGGGGTTCGCCAGCGGCAGCGGCGCGCCGTCGTAGCCCGCGATCATTCCGCACAGCGCCACGCGGGCGAAGGCGTTGGCGCGCAGCAGCACGGCGTCGAAGATGTAGCCGCCGACGTTCTCGAAGTAGCCGTCGATGCCCTTGGGGCAGGCTTCCTTCAGCGCCGCGCTCATCGACTTCACGTCGGGGTGCTGGCGGTAGTCGATGCAGGCGTCGAAGCCGAGCTCGTCGGTCACGTACTTGCACTTGTCGGGGCCGCCGGCAATGCCGACCACGCGGCAGCCGCGCGCCTTGGCCAACGCACCGAAGGCGCTGCCCACCGCGCCGCTGGCGGCGGTGATGACCACCGTTTCACCGGCCTTGGGCGCAATGATCTTCACCAGGCCGTACCAGGCGGTGACGCCGGGCATGCCGACGGCGCCCAGGTAGTGCGACAGCGGCACGTGCGTGGTGTCGACCTTCTTCAGCGCGCCGGGCTGCGAGGCGTCGACCACGCTGTATTCCTGCCAGCCGCCGAAGCCGACCACCTTGTCGCCCACGGCGTACTTGGGGTGCTTGCTCTCGACCACTTCGCCCACCGTGCCGCCCTGCATGGTCTGGCCCAGCGGCTGCGGCTGCGCGTAGCTCTTGGAGTCGTTCATGCGCCCGCGCATGTACGGGTCCAGGCTCATGTAGTGGTGGCGCACCAGCACCTGGTTGTCGGCGAGCGCGGGCGTCTCGGCGCTCACGAGCTTGAAGTTGCCGGCAACGGCTTCGCCGTCGGGGCGGTTGTCGAGGTGAATCTGCTTGTTGGTGGGCATGTCGGGCTCCTGGGGAATCTGGTTCGGTCGATCAGTCGATCGGTCGATTGATCGGTCGGTCAATCGGTGGACGGCGGGCGCATTTCGTTGGCGCTCGCGGGACCGGTCGGCAGCCGGCGCTTCACGTACTTGAAGGTGCCGGTGGCATGGGCGCACACGCGCTCCTGCTCGTCGTAGATCTTGGCTTCGGTGAAGGCCAGCGTCGCGGTGCGGTGGATGAGCGTGCCGCGCGCATGCAGCGGGCCGACCGAAGGCTGCATGAAGCTGGTCTTCATCTCGATGGTGACCACGCCGGTCTCGGGCGACACGCTGCGCGCGGCCGCCGCCATGGTGATGTCGAGCAGCGTCATGCAGGCGCCGCCGTGCGTCACGTCGAAGGTGTTCAGGTGCTCGGGCTTGGCGGTGTACAGGATCTCGGACTCGCCGCCCTCGAACTTCGTCAGCTCGAAGCCGAGGTGGCGCGCGAACGGGATCTGGCTCGTGTACGAGCGGATGTTGATGTCGCTGGTATCGGAAGAAGAAGACATGTCAGGCCGCACCCAGCACCACGCTCACACCGCCGTCCACCGCCAGCCACTGGCCGGTGATGTGCTTGCCGGCATCGCTCGCGTACAGCAGCGCGAGGCCCTTCAGGTCTTCGTCGTCGCCCAGGCGGCCCAGCGGCGCCTGCGCGGCCATCTTTTCCTCGCCCAGCGACTTGATCAGGCCGGCGGCCATCTTCGTCATGAAGAAGCCCGGGCAGATCGCGTTCACGTTGATGTTGTAGCGGCCCCATTCGGCGGCCAGCGTGCGCGTGAAGCCGATGACGGCGGTCTTGGAGGTGTTGTAGGCCAGCGTCTGCATCTCGGGCGGGTTGCCGTTCAGGCCGGCGATCGACGCGATGTTGATGATGCGCCCGGCCTTCTTCGGGATCATGTAGGCGTTGGCGATGTGCTGCGACAGGATGAAGTAGCCGCGCACGTTGAGGTTCATCACCTTGTCCCAGGCCTCGACCGGGTGGCTCTCGGCCGGCGAACCCCAGCTGGCGCCCGCGTTGTTCACGAGGATGTCGACCGCGCCCATGCGCTCCAGCGTCTCGTCGGCCAGGCGGCGGGTGTCTTCCTCGCGGGCGCAGTCGGCGGCGATCCAGCGCGCGTCGATGCCGGCGGCCTGCAGCTCGGCGGCCGCCTGCTCCAGGTCGTCGGCCTTGCGCGAACTCAGCATGATCTTCGCGCCGGCTTCGCCGAGCGCATGGGCCATCTGCAGCCCCAGGCCGCGCGAGCCGCCGGTGATGAGGGCGGTCTTGCCGGTGAGGTCGAACAGTTTTTGAACGGTGCGGGCGGTCATGGGTTGTCTCCGGGGTTCGGGTGGGTCAGATCTCGTAGTCCATGCACTGGCGCGCTTCGCGCACGGCGCCGATGAACGGCTTCAGTGCCACGTGCTGCGGATGCTCCGAATAGGCCGCGAGCGCGGCGGCGTCGGTGAATTCCGCGTACAGGACCAGGTCATAGGTGGCTTCCAGGCCGGGCTGGGCAATGGCCACCTCGAAGCGGTGCGTGCCGGGCGACAGCCTGGCGCAGGCGTCGAGCAGCGCCTTGGCCTTCAGCAGGTTGGTCGCCTTGTCGGTGCCTTCGGCGTGTTCCTTGAACTTCCACATCACGATGTGCTTGAGCATGGCGGGCCTCGTCTTTCTCGTCTTATTTGGTGGGGGTGTTGGGCAGGCGCGAGCGCACGTAGATCAGCACGAAGCCGGCCACGGCCACGATGCCGCCGGGCACGGCGATGGACCAGCCCAGCGCGGTGTCGGTGCGGCCGGTGGCAATGCCCAGGATGAAGGCGAACAAACCGCCGTAGATCAGGATCCAGATCCACTTCTCGAGCCGGGCGTACGGCTTCGGCGGCTTGGCGGCGGGCGTGGCGGAGGGGGTGGGGTTCGGCGGATTGTTGATGGCCATCAAAAGGCGTCCTCGGGCAAAGCGGTACAGGTCGGGTCGCGGGTTTCGACCACGTTGAGCCAGGCACCGATTTTCGGCAGCTCGTAATGGAAGAAATAGTCCGTGGCGCCGATCTTGCCAGCTGTTACTGCCCGGGTCTTTTGCGCGTCGCCTTGCAGGGCGCGCTGTGCCACGTCCAGCCAGATCCAGGCCACCACGGTGTGGCCGAAGGCCTGCATGTACGGCACGGCGTTGGCCAGTGCGTCCGCCGGGTCGCCGGTGGACCAGGCGGCCTCGGTGGCGCTGCCGATGCGCTGCAGCGCGGCGCCCAGCGCCTTGGCGTGCGCCGCCAGCGCCGTAACCTCGGCCGCGCGGGCGATGGTGTCGGTCATGCGCCCGGCCAGCAGCTGCAGGCCGCGGCCCTTCTCCATCAGCACCTTGCGCCCCAGCAGGTCGGCCGCCTGGATGCCGTGCGTGCCCTCGTGGATCATGTTCAGGCGGTTGTCGCGCCAGTACTGCTCCACCGGAAAGTCGCGCGTGTAGCCGTAGCCGCCGTGCACCTGGATGGCCAGCGAATTGGCTTCCAGGCACCACTCGCTGGGCCAGCTCTTGGCGATGGGCGTGAGCACCTCCAGCAGCAGGCGCGCGTCGTCGGCGGCCTGTGCGTCGCCGGTCTTCTGCTCGTCGACCAGGCGGGCGCAGTACAGCTCCAGCGCCAGCGCGCCTTCGCAGTACGCCTTCTGCGCGAGCAGCATGCGGCGCACATCGGCGTGCTCGATGATGCGCACCTGCGGCGCGGCCGAGTCCTTGACCACCGCGGCGCCGGCCGCTTCGGCCTTCTTCACCAGCCGGCCCTGCGGGCGGCTCTTGGCGTATTCCAGCGAGGCGTGGTAGCCCGCCATGCCGAGCATGGTGGCCGCCGTGCCGACGCCGATGCGCGCCTCGTTCATCATGTGGAACATGCAGTGCAGGCCCTTGCCGGGCGCGCCGACCAGGTAGCCCACCGCGCCGGCCTTGCCGCCGACCGGGTACTTGCCCTCGCCGAAGTTCAGCAGCGTATTGGTGGTGCCGCGCCAGCCCAGCTTGTGGTTCAGGCCCGCCAGCGCCACGTCGTTGCGCTGGCCGGTGAGTTCGCCCTGCGTGTCGACCATGCGCTTGGGCACGATGAACAGCGAGATGCCGCGCGTGCCCGGCACCAGCTTGCCGTTCTCGTCGGGGATCTTGGCCAGCACGATGTGCACGATGTTCTCGGTCAGCTCGTGGTCGCCCGAGGAGATCCACATCTTGTTGCCCGTGAGACGGTAGCGCGGGCCCAGCGGGTCGTCCTGAAAGTCGTCGCCGTCAGGGACTGCGCGCGTGGCCACGTCGCTCAGCGACGAGCCGGCCTGCGGCTCCGACAGGCACATGGTGCCGGCCCAGCGGCCCGAGAACTCGTTCTTGGCGAACACCTCTTTCTGCATCCCGGTGCCGTGCACCATCAGCAGGTTGGCGTTGCCGCTGGTGAGCATGTTGGAGCCGATGCTCACCGAAGCCATCGCGAAGAAGCTGTTGGCCGCGGCGGACAGCGTGTACGGCAGCTGCATGCCGCCGATGTCGTAGTCCTGCGCGGCGCTCATCATTCCCGATTCGACGAAGGCCTTGTGCGCGTCGTGCGTGGCCTGCGGCAGGATGACCTTCTCGCCGTCGAAATGCGGCTCCTGCGTGTCCACCGTGCGGTTGAACGGCGCGTACTTCTCGCGCGCGATGCGCTCGCAGGTGTCGAGCACCGCGTCGAAGGTCTCGCGCGAGTGGTCGGCAAAGCGTTCGCGCTGGTTGAGCGACTCGGCGTCGAGCCAGTCGTAGAGCAGGAAGTCGAGGGTGGAACGCAGGCTCATGATGGTGTCTCTTCTTGCTACTTGCTGCTTTTCAGGGCGCTACTTGCTGCTTCTTCGGGGGATCGGGCAGCCTGGCGATCGTGCCCTGCGCCAGCGCGCAGAGCTTTTCGATGCCGTCGTTCACCACGAACACCTCGCAGGTGCAGACGGCCTGCGAGCTGCCGGCATGCGCCGTGCGGGCGCGTGCGATCAAGCGGTCGCCCAGGGCGGGCCGCACGTAGTTGATCTTGAATTCGGAGGTCACCACCGGCACGCGCAATGCGCTGCCACCGGCAAAGGTGAGCGCGTTGTCGGCCATGTAGCTCACGATGCCGCCGTGGGCAAAGCCGTTTTGCTGCTTCAGCTGCGCGGTGAGCGGCAGCTGAAGCTCGGCCTCGCCCGGCCCGAACGCGTGCAACTCCGCACCGATCAGCGCGCTGAACGGCTGCGATGCCAGCACGCGGCGCCCGTAGGCCAGAACGGCTTCGGGCGAGACCTCCTGGTCGTGGCCCAAGCCGGACATGCTTACAAGACCTCGAACACGCCCGCGGCACCCATGCCGCCGCCGATGCACATCGTGACCACGACCTTCTTGGCGCCGCGGCGCTTGCCTTCGATGAGCGCGTGGCCCGTGAGGCGCTGGCCGCTCACGCCGTAGGGGTGGCCCACGGCGATGGCGCCGCCGTTCACGTTCAGGCGGTCGCCCGGAATGCCCAGCTTGTCGCGGCAGTAGATGACCTGCACGGCGAAGGCTTCGTTCAGCTCCCACAGGTCGATGTCGTTGACCGTGAGGCCCAGGCGCTTGAGCACCTTGGGAATGGCGAAGACGGGGCCGATGCCCATCTCGTCGGGTTCGCAGCCGGCCACGGCGAAGCCGAGGAAACGGCCCAGGGGCTTCAGGCCCTTCTGCTCGGCGTACTTCTCGTCGACCACCACGCAGGCACCGCCGCCGTCGGAGAACTGGCTGGCATTGCCGGCCGAGATCACGCCGCCGGGAATGGCCGGGCGGATGCCGCTGATGCCTTCCTTGGTGGTGCCGGGACGAATGCCTTCGTCGTTCTCGATGGTGACTTCCTTGGTGCGCAGGCCCAGCACCGGGTCGGCCACGCCGGCCAGCACGGTGATGGGGGCGATCTCGGCCTTGAACAGGCCCGCTTCCAGCGCGGCGGTCGCGCGCTGCTGGCTCTGCGCG
The DNA here is from genome assembly GCF_900115445.1 of Variovorax sp. OK605. Lineage (NCBI taxonomy): Bacteria > Pseudomonadati > Pseudomonadota > Betaproteobacteria > Burkholderiales > Comamonadaceae > Variovorax > Variovorax sp. OK605. Next base: position 177,320 of record NZ_FOWL01000001.1, on the reverse strand, counting down.
CCGTACTCGTCCATGGCGTCACGGGCGATGTTGTAGCGCTTGGCGACCTGCTCGGCCGTCTGCAGCATGTTCCAGTAGATCTCTGGCTTGTGCTTCACGAGCCACGGGTCGGCCAGCATGTGCTTGTTGGCTTCGTTCTGCACGCACGAGATGCTCTCCACGCCGCCGGCCACATAGACCTCGCCCTCGCCCGCGATGATGCGCTGGGCGGCGGTGGCGATGGTCTGCAGGCCCGACGAGCAGAAACGGTTGATGGTCATGCCCGACGTGGTGACCGGCAGGCCGGCGCGCAGTGCGATCTGGCGTGCGATGTTGGAGCCGGTCGCGCCTTCGGGCGTGGCGCAACCCATGATGACGTCGTCCACCGAGGCGGGGTCGATGCCGGCGCGCTGCACCGCGTGTTGCACCGCGTGGCCGCCGAGCGTGGCGCCGTGCGTCATGTTGAAGGCACCCTTCCAGCTCTTCGCGAGCGGCGTGCGGGCGGTGGAAACGATGACGGCGCTGGTCATGGTGAGGTCCTTTGAAGATGGAAGGGAAAAGAGGTGGTCGTCATTGCGCCGGAGCAGCGTTGGTGTTGCTCAGGAGCTGGTGATAGAAGCCGATCATCTCGCCGTAGTTCGAGATGGCCAGGCGTTCGTTGTTGCCGTGGATGCGCGCCAGGTCCTCGCCCTTCAGCCGGAACGGCGAGAAGCGGAAGACGGCGTCGCTCACGAGGCTGAAGTGGCGCGAGTCGGTGGCGGCGGTCATGAGGCCGGGGGCCACCACCGCGTCGGGAAAAGTCTGGCGCACGGCCTGCTGGATCGCGCGGTAGCCGGTGCTGTCGGTCGGCGACACCGGCGACGGCTCGGCGTTGCCGGGGTACGGCTTGATCTTGATGTCGTCGTTGGCCAGCTGCTTGCGCAGGTGCGCCTCGGTGCTGGCGAGCGTGTCGCCCGGCAGGATGCGGAAGTTGACGGCGGCCTCGGCGCGGCCGGGCAGCACGTTGTCCTTGTTGCCCGCGCGGATGATGGTCAGCGCGGTGGTCGTGCGCAGCATGGCGTTGCTGCTGGGGCTCTTCTCGAGAATGCCGCGCACCACGGGCTCGGTGAGCCACAGGTTGGACAGCATCACGCGGTTCACGCCGCTCATCTCGGGCGCGAGCGTGCCGAACATCTGGCCGGCAATGCCCTTGATGCCGCCGGGCATCGGGTTGGCCTCGAGCCGCGCGAGCGCCGCGCTCATGCTGCCGATGGCGCTGTGCTGCGGCGGCATCGACGAATGGCCGGGCGCGGTGTCCAGCGACAGGAAGAACGTGCCGTAGCCCTTCTCCGCCAGGCCGATGAGCGCCGCCGGCTTGCTCAGGCCCGGCAGCACGCCGTCGAGCACCAGCAGGCCTTCGTCGAGCACCCAGTCCAGGCGCACGTTGCGCGACTTGAGCAGCTCGGCGATGGGCAGCGCGCCACGCAGGCCGCTCACTTCCTCGTCGTCGCCCATCACGAGGTAGACGGTCTGCTTCGGCTTGAAGCCGGCGCCGATGAGCAGCTCGATGGCTTCCATCTGCGCGAAAAGATTGCTCTTGTTGTCGAGCGTGCCGCGGCCCCAGACGAAGCCGTCCTTGATCTCGCCGGCGAAGGGGTCGACCGTCCAGGCCTTCTCGGTGCCCGGGGCGATGGGCACCATGTCCTGGTGCGCCATCAGTGCGACGGGCTTGGCCGAAGGGTCGGTGCCGCTCCAGGTGTAGAGCAGCGCCTTGTTGCCCACCACTTCCTTCTTGAGGGTGGCGTGCACCTTGGGGAACTGCTGCGCCAGGTAGGCGTGCAGCTTGTCGAACTCGGCCGCGTTGGCGGCCGGGTCGTCCATGCCCGACACCGTGCGGAACGTGATCGCCGTGGACAGCCGCTTGGCGGCCGCCTGCAGGTCGATGTCCAGCTTGGGTGCGGGCGCCACCGCCAGTTGCTGCGATGGCGTGGTCCAGGTCTTGACCGCCACGACCGCCACCAGCAGCACGATGGCCAGCAGCAGCCCGAGGAAGATGCGTTTCAACATGGGCGGTCTAAATCCTGGTCCTGGTCTTGGTCCTGGTCCTGATTCCGGCTCGGTCTCAGCTGAAGGACTTGCCTTCGGCCACCAGCTTCTGGATCAGCGGCGCGGGCTGCCAGAACTCGGCGTCGTCGCGCGGGTTCTTGGCGAAGCGCTTCATCGTCTCGGCCACGTTGTACAGGCCGACTTGCGATGCGTAGTGCATCGGGCCGCCGCGCCAGATCGGGAATCCGTAGCCGGTCAGGTACACCATGTCGATGTCGCCCGACTTCGACGCGATGCCGTCTTCCAGGATGTGCGCGCCTTCGTTGACCAGGGCGTACACCAGGCGTTGCACGATTTCCTCGTCGGAAATCTTGCGCGGCGTGATGCCCAGTTCCTTGCGGTGGTCTTCGATCATCTTGTTGACGAGCTCCGACGGAATCGCGTCGCGCTTGCCGGCCTGGTAGTCGTACCACCCTGCCCCGGTCTTCTGGCCGAAGCGGCCCAGCTCGCACAGCTTGTCGGCCGTGCGGCTGTACTTCATGTCGGCGCGTTCGGTGGCGCGGCGCTTGCGAATGGCCCAGCCGATGTCGTTGCCGGCCAGATCGCCCATGCGGAACGGGCCCATGGCAAAGCCGAACTTCTCGACGGCCTTGTCGACCTGCTGCGGCGTGGCGCCTTCGTCCAGCAGGAAGCCGGCCTGGCGCGAGTACTGCTCGATCATGCGGTTGCCGATGAAGCCGTCGCACACGCCCGAGACCACTGCCGTCTTCTTGATCTTCTTGCCGATGGCCATGACCGTGGCCAGCACGTCCTTGCCCGTGGCCTTGCCGCGCACCACTTCGAGCAGCTTCATCACGTTGGCGGGGCTGAAGAAGTGCATGCCGACCACGTCCTGCGGACGGTCGGTGAAGGCGGCGATCTTGTCGACGTCCAGCGTCGAAGTGTTCGAGGCCAGGATCGCGCCCTTCTTGGCGACGCGGTCGAGTTCCTTGAACACTTTTTCTTTGACGCCGAGTTCTTCGAACACGGCTTCGATGATCAGGTCGGCGTCCTTCAGGTCGTCGTAGCTGAGCGTGGTGCTCAGGAGCGCCATGCGTTGCTCGTACTTGTCCTGCTTGAGCTTGCCCTTCTTGACCTGGGCTTCGTAGTTCTTCTTGATGGTGGCCACGCCGCGGTCGAGCGCTTCCTGCTTCATCTCGAGGATCTTCACGGGGATGCCCGCGTTCAGGAAGTTCATCGAGATGCCGCCGCCCATGGTGCCGGCACCGATGACGCCCACGGCCTTGATCTCGCGCTTGGGCGTGTCGTCGGCCACGTCGGGGATCTTGCTCGCGGCGCGCTCGGCCATGAACAGGTGGCGCAGGGCCAGCGATTCGGGCGTGAACATCAGCGAGGTGAAGATGCGGCGCTCTTCGGCCATGCCGGCGTCGAACTTCATCTGGGTGGCGGCCTGCACGGCGTCCACGCATTGCAGCGGTGCCGGGTAGTTCTTCGACATGCCGGCGACCATGTTCTTGGCGAACTGGAAGTAGGCGTCGCCCTGCGGGTGCTTGCACGGCAGGTTGCGCACCAGCGGCAGCGCTTCACCGGTCTTGCCGGCCACGCTCTTGGCGAAGGCCACGGCCTCTTCGAACACCGACTCGGCCGATGCGGCCAGGCGGTCGAACAGCTTCTGGCCGGGCAGGCTCGCGAGCAGTTCGCTCTTCACGGGCTCGCCGCTCACGATCATGTTCAGTGCGGTCTCCACGCCGAGCACGCGCGGCAGGCGCTGCGTGCCGCCGGCGCCGGGAATGAGGCCCAGCTTCACTTCGGGCAGCGCAACGCTGGTGCCCGGTGCGGCAATGCGGTAGTGGCAACCCAGCGCCAGCTCGAGTCCGCCGCCCATGCACACCGAGTGGATGGCCGCGACGATGGGCTTGGCCGAGGCTTCGAGCGCGAGGATCACGCTCAGCAGGTTGGGCTCCTGCAGCGCCTTGGGCGTGCCGAACTCCTTGATGTCCGCGCCGCCCGAGAACGCCTTGCCGGCGCCGGTGATGACGATGGCCTTGACGGCGTCGTCGGCATTGGCCTTGGCCAGGCCATCGGTGATGCCGATGCGCGTCGAGAAACCGAGACCGTTGACCGGAGGGTTGGTCATGGTGATCACGGCGACATCGCCGAGCACTTTGTATTCAGCCGTCATGCTGCGTTCCTTGGTGTGTGAAGAAAAAGAAGAAAAAGCACGAGTGTTCTTTTTCGGGGGATTCTAGGCTTTTGTCGCGTCGCAACAATGGCATGCAGTCGCTGCCGGGACAAGGGGTCCGGGGCACGGCCCGGATCCCCTTGGGGGTATCAGACTTCCAACCATTCCTTGCGAGTGGTCGCGTCGGCGCGCAGGCTGTCGGGCGTGCCGTCGAACACGATGCTGCCGTGGCCCATGACGAGCGCGCGGTCCGAGATCTGCATCGCGATGGTGAGCTTCTGCTCGATCAGCAGCACCGAGATGCCCTTGTCCTTCAGCGTGCGCAGGTACTGCCCCACCAGCTCCACGATCTTGGGCGCAAGGCCTTCGGTCGGCTCGTCGATGATGATCAGGTCGGGGTCGCCCATGAGCGTGCGGCACAGCGTGAGCATCTGCTGCTCGCCGCCCGAGAGCACGCCGGCCTCGGTGTGCTGGCGCTCCTTCAGGCGCGGGAACATGGCGTACATGTCATCGAACTGCCAGCGGCTGCCCTTGCCCGAGCCCTTCTGCCCCAGCAGCAGGTTCTGGTGCACCGTGAGCTTGGGGAAGATGTCGCGGTTCTCGGGCACGTAGCCGATGCCGAAGTGCGCAATTTCGTAGGCCTTGCGCCGCAGGATGTCCTGCCCCTTCCAGTGCAGGCCGCCCTCGGCATGCACCAGGCCCATGATGGCCTTGGCGGTGGTCGAGCGGCCCGAGCCGTTGCGGCCCAGCAGCGCGACGATTTCGCCGGGGTTCACGTCGAACGAAACGCCATGCAGCACATGGCTCTTGCCGTAGTAGGCGTGGATGTCTTTGAGCTTCAGCATGTCAGTGTCCAGCTCCTTGTGCATCGGCCACGGAGGAACCGAGATAAGCCTCTTGCACGCGCGCATTGGCACGCACTGCCGCCGGCGTGTCGAAGGCAATCACCTCGCCGTACACCACCACCGCGATCTTGTCGGCCAGGCCGAACACCACGCCCATGTCGTGCTCCACCGTCAGCAGCGTCTTGCCGACCGTGACGTGCTTGATGAGCGAGATGAAGTGCGAGGTCTCGGTCTTGCTCATGCCGGCCGTGGGCTCGTCCAGCAGGATCACGCTGGCGCCGCCCGCAATGGTCACGCCGATCTCGAGCGCGCGCTGCTCGGCATAGGTGAGGTTCACCGCATGCACGTCGCGCTTCTTCTCCAGGCCGATCTGCTTGATGAGCTCTTCGGTGCGCTCGTTGGCGTCGTCCAGGTTCGAGAGGAAGCGCAGGAAGCTGTACTTGTAGCCGAGGCTCCACAGCACGCCGCAGCGCAGGTTCTCGAACACGCTCAGCTTGGGAAAGATGTTGGTGATCTGGAAGCTGCGCGACAGCCCGAGCCGATTGATCTCGTACGGCTGCTTGCCGTCGATGCGCTGGCCGTTGAGCAGCACCTCGCCGCTGGTGGGCGCCAGGCGCCCGCTGATCAGGTTGAACAGCGTGGACTTGCCCGCGCCGTTCGGCCCGATGATGGCGATGCGCTCGCCCGCGTTCACCGCCAGGTCGACCCCGCGGATGATGTCGGTCTTGCCGAAGCTCTTGCGCAGGCCCTTGAGTTCGAGTGAATAGGTCATGCCGTCTCCCGCCGCTTGATCTCGGCTTCGATTTCTTCCTGCGCCTGGCCCCAGACCTTCGCGAAGCGCCTGCGCATCACCTCGAAGATGCCCAGGCCCACCGCCAGCAATGCCACCGCGACGATCCAGCTCGTGGCCGAGGAGGTGTCCAGCTGCAGGCCCGCGAACGCCACCATGGGGCCGAGCGCTGCGTTGAGCTGCATGTGATAGATCATTTCCACGACGGCCGCCGCGCCGGCCAGCATGATGGCCGCGCCGACGAACAGGCCCACGTACAGCAAGTAGAAGCGCTTGATCTTGCCGAACAGCGCCACGCGCACGTTCATCATGATCAGGCTGGCCACGCCGCCGGGGGCGAACATCACCATCAGCAGGAACACCAGGCCCACGTACAGCAGCCAGGCCTTGCTGAGCTCCGACAGCAGCACCAGCGCGAACACCAGCAGCGCCGCGCCGATGATCGGCCCGAAGAAGAAGGTGGCGCCGCCCAGGAAGGTGAACAGCAGGTAGCTGCCCGAGCGCAGCCCGTTCAGGCTGTCGGCCGCGTTCACGATCTCGAAGTTGATGGCCGCCAGCCCGCCGCCGATGCCCGCGAAGAAGCCCGCGATGATGAAGGCGTAGTAGCGCACGCGCTGCGTGTTGTAGCCGATGAACTCCACGCGCTCGGGGTTGTCGCGCACCGCGTTCAGCATGCGGCCCAGCGGCGTGCCGGTGAAGGCGAACATCAGCGCGGTGCAGATGAAGCAGTACACGGCGATCAGGTAGTACACCTGGTTCTGCGGCCCGAAGGTGATGCCGAAGAACGAGGTACCGTACACGCGGTTGGTGGTGATGCCGCCCTCGCCGCCGAAGAAGCTCGGGAACATCAGCGCCATGGCCGCGACCAGCTCGCCCAGGCCGAGCGTGATCATCGCGAAGGTGGTGCCCGACTTCTTGGTCGACACGTAGCCGAAGATCACGGCGAAGAACAGGCCGCCCAGCCCGCCCACGAGCGGAATGAGCACCAGCGGGATCGGCAGCTGGCCGGCGCTGGCCATGTTCATCGCGTGGATGGCGATGAACGAGCCCAGCCCGACGTACACCGCATGCCCGAAGCTGAGCATGCCCCCCTGCCCCAGCAGGATGTTGTAGCTCAGGCAGATGATGATCAGGTAGCCGATCTGCGACAGCATGGTGAGCGCCAGGCTGCTCTTGAAGAGCATCGGCGCCACGATCAGCAGCAGCGCGAAAAGCGACCAGATCAGGATGCGGCCGATGTTCAGCGGCTTGAACCGGTAGTACCGGGTCGGCGCCTTGGCCGACGCGGCCGGCGTGGTGGTGGTTGCAGTGGTCATGGCGTCAGTCCTCCCGCGTGCCGAGAAGACCCTTGGGCCTGAAGATGAGGATCAGCACCAGGAACAGATAAGGCAGGATGGGCGCGACCTGCGAGATGGTGAGCTTGAGCAGTTCGTAGCCGAAGGTCTGGTCGGTCACCGCCATGCCGAGTGCCTGCAGGCCGGTCGCGAGCGACTGGTCCATGGCCACGGCGAAGGTCTGCACGACGCCGATGATCAGCGAGGCCAGGAAGGCGCCCGCCAGCGAACCCATGCCGCCGACCACCACCACCACGAAGATGATGGAGCCGACCGAGCCCGCCATGGCCGGCTCGGTGACGTAGGTGTTGCCGCCGACCACGCCGGCCAGCCCGGCCAGCGCGGCGCCGCCGCCGAACACCAGCATGAACACGCGCGGCACGTTGTGGCCCAGCGCCTCGACCATGTCGGGGTGCTTCAGCGCCGCCTGGATCACCAGGCCGATGCGCGTGCGCGTGAGCAGCAGCCACACCGACACCAGCATCAGCACCGCCACCAGCATGATGAACGAGCGCGACTTGGGGAACTGCGTGCCGTAGAGCGTGAAGAGCGGGCCCTGCAGCGCCTGCGGCAGGCCGTAAGGCACCGTGGAGCGGCCCCACACCAGCTGCACCAGCTCCAGGATGAGGTAAGAAAGACCGAAGGTCACCAGCAACTCCGGCACATGGCCGAACTTGTGCACGCGCCGCAGGCAGTAGCGCTCGAAGGCCGCGCCCAGCGCGAACACGAGCAAGGGTGCGATGAAGAGCGCCGGCCAGAAGCCGACGACGTTCGACAGCGTGTAGGCAAAGTAGGCGCCCAGCATGTAGAAGCTGGCATGCGCGAAGTTGAGCACGCCCATCATGCTGAAGATCAGCGTGAGGCCGGAGCTCAACATGAACAACAGCAAGCCGTAGCTCACGCCGTTGAGCAGCGAGATGACGAAGAATTCGACGTTCATCGGTCTTTCGTGTCAGGTGAAAAAAGAAAAAGGCCCGAGTGTTGAAGTCGGGCCTCGACCGCGTGGGTGTGTTCCCGGACTCAGGACGGACGCTTCATCTGGCAGGAGGTGGGCGTGCTCGCCACGTAGGCGTCGTAGAACTTCACGGGCGCCAGCGTGTAGCCGGTGTTCTCCGGGCTGTACGGGTACTTGGCGCTGGCCTTTTCCCACTTGGTGATGTACAGGCCCTGCTGCAGCTGGTGGTCGGTCTTGCGCAGCTCGACGTCGCCGTTGAAGCTCTTGAACTTCAGGCCTTCCATGGCGGCCGCCACCTTCACGGGGTCGGTCGACTTGGTCTTCACGAAGGCCTCGGTGAGCGCCTGGAACACGGTATAGACGTCGGTGGTGTAGAGGTCGTCGTTGAACTTCTTCTTGAAGTCCTCGGCGTACTTCTGCATGTCGCCGCCCATGTTGTAGTGGGCGTAGCCGACCTGGTACACCTTGCCGTCGGACGCCGAGCCCATGGCGGTCGGCGTGCCGGTGGTCACGGCGTAGTAGGTATAGAACTTGACGTTCAGGCCCGAGTCGTTGGCCGCCTTGATCAGCAGCGCCAGGTCGGAGCCCCAGTTGCCGGTGATGACGGTGTCGGCGCCCGAGGCCTTGATCTTGGCGATGTAGGGCGCGAAGTCGCGCACCTGGGCCAGCGGATGCAGGTCGTCGCCGACGATCTGGATGTCGGGGCGCTTGTGCTTCAGGTCTTCCTTGGCGAACTTGGAGACCTGCTGGCCGTGCGCATAGTTCTGGCCGATGATGTAGACCTTCTTGATTTCCGGCTGGTCCTTCATGTAGGTGGTCAGCGCTTCCATCTTCATCGACGTGTCGGCGTCGAAGCGGTACTGCCAGTAGCTGCACTTGCTGTTGGTCAGGTCGGGGTCGACCGCCGCGTAGTTCAGGTACAGCGCTTCCTTGCCGGGGTTGCGCGCGTTGTTCTTCTCCAGCGCATCGATGATGGCCAGCGCCGGGCCGGAGCCGTTGCCCTGCACGATGTAGCGCGCGCCCTGGTCGAGGGCCGAGCGCAGCGCGCTGGTGGTTTCCTGCGGGCTGAGCTTGTTGTCGATGCCGATGATCTCGAACTTCACGCCGGCCGCGTTCTTCTTGTTGAACTCTTCGGCGAAGAACTGGAAGGTCTTGAGCTGGTTCGTGCCGACCGCGGCCATGAGGCCGGAGAGCGGGTCGAGCCATGCGATCTTGACGGTTTCACCCTTCTGGGCGAGAGCACCGGTGGCGGTGGCCGCGATGACGGCCGCGGCAGCGATTTTCAGAGCGAAATTCAATCTATATCTCCTGGTCAAACCGAATCAGAACCGAATCAAAATCCTGCACGAGCGTACAAGCCTTTGGTGCCCCTCTCCTCAGGGAATGCCCGTAAGAAGGGGCCCCGAAGGCCCGTTTCTATCGCCCATGCGACACCGCTTTTTCACTGGGTTGCTACCCGCGGGTAGATCGCTGCTACCGGCGGGTAGGAACCATGCGAAAAAGCGTGAGCAAATACCGCCCGCAAGGCCTGGAAGCCCCCGGGCCTCAGGTGGTCAGGGACGCTTCATCTGGCACGACGTGGGCGTGCTCGCCACGTACGACTCGTAGTACTTCACGGGCACGTTCGTGTAGCCGGTGTTCTCGGCGTCGTAGGGGTACTTGGCGCTGGCCTTTTCCCAGCGGGAGATATAGAGGCCCTGCTGCAGCTGGTGGTCGGTCTTGCGCATCTCGACCTCGCCGTTGAAGCTCTTGATCTTCATGCCTTCCAGCGCCGCGGCCACCTTCACGGGGTCGGTCGACTTGGTCTTGGCGAAGGCCGCGTCCAGCAGCGCGAACACGTGGTAGATCGAGGCCTGCGTCAGGTCGTCGTTCATGCGCTTCTTGTAGCCGTTGAGCAGCTGCTGGATCTCGCCGCCCATGTTGTAGTGGGCGTAGGCCACGGTGTAGACCTTGCCGTCGGACGTGGCGCCCATGGCCGTGGGGGTGCCGGCGCCCGGCGCGTAGTAGGTCAGGAACTTGACGTTCAGGCCCGAGTCGTTGGCCGCCTTGATGAGCAGCGACAGGTCGGAGCCCCAGTTGCCGGTAATGACCGTGTCGGCGCCCGAGGCCTTGATCTTGGCGATGTACGGCGAGAAGTCGCGCACCTGCGCGAGCGGGTGCAGGTCTTCGCCCACGACCTGGATGTCGGGGCGCTTGGCCTTCAGGTCTTCCTTGGCGTACTTGGCCACCTGCACGCCGTGGGCGTAGTTCTGGCCGAGCAGGTAGACCTTCTTGATGTCGGGCTGGTCCTTCATCCAGGTGGTGAGCGCCTCCATCTTCATGGAGGTGTCGGCGTCCACCCGGAAGTGCCAGTAGCTGCACTTGCTGTTGGTCAGGTCGGGGTCGACCGCAGCGTAGTTCATGAACAGCAACTCCTTGCCGGGGTTGCGCGAGTTGTTCTTCTCGATGGCGTCGATGATCGCCAGCGCCGGGCCCGAGCCGTTGCCCTGCATGATGTAGCGCGCGCCCTGGTCCTGCGCGGAACGCAGCGCGGCGGTGGTCTCCTGCGGGCTGAGCTTGTTGTCGATGCCGATGATCTCGAACTTCACGCCCGACTGGTTCTTCTTGTTGAACTCTTCAGCAAGGAATTGCGTGGTCTTGAGCTGGTTGGTGCCGACCGCGGCCATGAGGCCCGAAAGCGGGTCGAGCCAGGCGACTTTGACGGTCTCGCCTTTTTGAGCGAATGCGGCGGCGGCGCTCACCAACATTACGCAGGCAGCTACTGACTTGATAGCAAATTGCATGAAGAGTCTCCAGTTTTTGAATGGCGGGATCGCAGCGTACAAGCGCCCTTTTTTTCACCGCACAGGGATTGCCCGGAAGGAAGGCCGCCGAGGCGGCTTTCCTATCGCGTGCGCGACAGTGCGGCAGGGCTTTGCCTGTGGGTTCAGGGGGTGGTGGTGGGCAGCTTGTAGTCCTTGAGCAGCTCGCGCAGCTTGGTCTTCAGGATCTTTCCGGTGGCGCCGATCGGAATGGCGTCGACGAACACCACGTCATCGGGGATCTGCCACTTGGCGGTCTTGCCTTCGTAGAACTTCAGCAGTTCTTCTCGGGTGACCTCGCCGCCGGGCTTCTTGGCCACGGCGATGATCGGGCGCTCGTCCCACTTGGGGTGGAACACGCCGATGCACGCGGCCATGGCCACGCCCGGGTGCGCGACGGCGATGTTCTCGATCTCGATGGAGCTGATCCACTCGCCGCCGGACTTGATCACGTCCTTGCTGCGGTCGGTGATCTGCAGGTAGCCTTCGGCGTCGATGGTGGCCACGTCGCCGGTGGGGAACCAGCCGCGGTTCTGCGCATCGGCAACGAGCGGGTTGCCGCCCTCGCCCTTGAAGTATTCCTTCACGATCCACGGGCCCTTGACCAGCAGGTCGCCGTAGGCCTTGCCGTCCCACGGCAGCTCGTTGCCCTCGCCGTCGACGATCTTCATGTCGACGCCGAAGATGGCGCGGCCCTGCTTCATGCGGATCTGCAGCTGCGCATCGGCCGGCAGCGACAGGTGCTTGTTCTTCAGCGTGCACAGCGTGCCCAGCGGGCTCATCTCGGTCATGCCCCAGGCATGCAGCACCTCGACGTTGTAGAGCGCCTGGAACGCCGTGATCATGGCCGGCGGGCAGGCCGAGCCGCCGATCACCGTGCGGTTGAGTTTGCTGAACTTCAGGCCGTTGGCCTGCATGTGGCCCAGCAGCATCTGCCACACGGTGGGCACGCCGGCCGCAAACGTCACGCCTTCGGCCTCGATCAGCTCGTACACCGACTTGCCGTCCAGCGCCGGGCCCGGGAACACCACCTTGCAGCCCACCAGCGCCGCCGAGTACGGAATGCCCCACGCGTTGACGTGGAACATCGGCACCACCGGCAGCACCGAATCCTGTGCCGACAGGCGCATGACGTCGGGCAGTGCGGCGGCGTACGCGTGCAGCAGCGTGGAACGGTGGCTGTACAGCGCGGCCTTGGGGTTGCCCGTGGTGCCGCTCGTGTAGCACATGCTCGAGGCCGAGTTCTCGTCGAAGCTGGGCCAGTCGTAGTCGGTGGACTGCGAACCCATCCAGCTCTCGTAGCTCACCAGGTTGGGCACGCCGCTGTCGGCGGGCAGCTTGTCGGCGTCGCACAGCGCCACCCACTTGCGGATCGTGGGGCACTTGGCATGCACCGCCTGCACCAGCGGCAGGAAGCTCAGGTCGAAGCACAGGATCTGGTCTTCGGCGTGGTTGGCGATCCACGCGATCTGGTCGGGGTGCAGGCGCGGGTTGATGGTGTGCAGCACGCGGCCGCTGCCGCTCACGCCGTAGTACAGCTCCAGGTGGCGGTAGCCGTTCCAGGCCAGGGTGGCGATGCGGTCGCTGAACAGCAGTTGCTCGCCGTCCAGCGCATTGGCCACCTGCCTGGCGCGCGATGCGATGTCGCGCCACGTGCAGCGGTGGATATCGCCTTCGACACGGCGCGAGACGATCTCGCCGTCGCCGTTGTGGCGCTCGACGAACTCGATCAGCGACGAGATCAAAAGCGGTTGGTCTTGCATCAAACCCAGCATCTACGGACTCCTAAAAGAAATGACTTCATGAAAACTTGGCGATCAAAGGATTCACGCAAGCTTCGGCCACTTCCACAATGACACAAACCCGCACTGCACGATTGAACGAAGCGGCTCACTCCACGCCGTTTTTCAGCGTCGTGAGGGTGGCGTCGAACAACAGCTTCGACGGCCACGGCGCCCAGGTTGCACCAAGTTCGGGCGTATTCGGGTCGCCATTGCGCATGAACGCGCCCACGCTCGCCATGACCGCGGCCGACAGCGCCAGGCGCCCCTTCTCATTGGCCTTGCCGCCGATGGTGTTCGACAGCACCGACGGACCGAAATTGCCGAACACGAACGGCAGGTCGAACGCATGCGCGGCGCCGTACACCTCGTTCCACGGGTACGCCTCCTGCGCCCAGTCGAGCCGGTAGCTCCACAGGTTGGACTGGCGCGTCTTCATGGTGTCAAGCAGGTTGTCGCGGTTGGCCTCGAACAGCAGCTTGGTGATGAGTCGGGTCTTGGCGTTGTAGCCCGTGACGGCCGTATCTACCGGCAGGTAGGACGTGTCGATGATGTCGGCCGAGGTCAGCGGCTGCGCGGCGGCGTCGGGGTCGAAGTTCATCATCAGCGTGAGGCGCTTGGCGTCGTCGATCTTCCAGCCGGGCGCGCCTCCGAACAGCGGCAGCAGCGAGGCGAAGAGCTTGCCCTCGTCGCGCGTGTTGCCGGCGATGGTGGGCACCTTGACGTACTTGTCGGCCGCAATGGCGTCGATCGGGTTGGCGGGGATCACCGTGCCGTCGGGAATGGGCGCGACCGAACTCAGGTTGGCGGCCAGCACCGTCTTCAGCAGCGCCCCACCCTCCTTCGAGCGCATGTAGTCGGAAATCTGCGCCGGCGTGCGCGTGCCGATGTAGGCGGCGGCCGCCGGCGCGTCGGGCACGGTGCCGTCGGCCACCAGCAGGCTCTTCAGGATGGCGTCGCCCTGCGCCAGCGACACCGAGGCCGGGCTGAGCGCGGGCTGGGCGCCGGGCTTGCCGACGAGGTCGCTCGCCAGCGAGATGCCGCCGCTCATTTCGATGGCCTTGTGGAACAGGCCCTTGGCCATCGGCGAAGTCATGATCGCCAGCAGGTTGGTGGCGCCGGCCGACTCGCCCGACAGCGTGACGTTGCCGGGGTCGCCGCCGAAGGTGGCCACGTTGTTCTGGATGTAGCGCAGCGCCGCCATGTTGTCGAGCAGCGCGAAGTTGCCCGAGTCGTCGCCGGCGGTGCCGCCGGGTCGCAGCTGCGGCACGTTCAGGAAGCCCAGCACGCCGAGCCGGTAGCTGGCGGTGATGACCACCGCGTTGGCGGCCTTGGCCAGCTTGGCGCCGTCGTACAGCGGGTCGGCCGTGTAACCCGAAATGTTGCTGCCGCCGTGGATGAACAGCAGCACCGGCAGGTTCTTGTCGGTGGTGGCCGGTCGCCAGACGTTCACGAACAGGCAGTCTTCGCTGCCCAGCGGCTGGCCCAGCGTGGAGACGATGGTGGCGTCGTAGGTGTTGTTGGAACCCGGCCCGAAGACGCGGCCGATCTGCAGGCAGGCGGCGCCGAAGGTCTTGGCCGGGCGGATGTCGCTCCAGGCGTCGGGCTCCACCGGCGCGCGCCAGCGCAGGCTGCCGGCCGGCGCCTTGGCGAAAGGAACGCCCTTCCAGAAATAGGTGCCCGAGCCCGCGCTGTCGTCCACGCCTTCGATCTTGCCGGCCGTGGTCTGGCGCACCATGGGGCCGTCGGCCACGGGTTGCGGGGGAGGCACGGGCGCCGGTGCGGGCGCACCCGGCACGAACGCAAAGCCGGACCCTCCGGACGATCCGCCGCCGCAGGCCGCGAGCGCGGCAAGGGCCGCCGCGGCTGTCGCGATTGCAATGGCCCTGGCCACCGCGGTCTTTCTCGCCGTGCCCTGGTCTTGTGTTGTCTCGATCTTCTTCATGTTTTGTCTCCACACCGGGTTAATCGGAATTCCTGGCTCGGTGCGCGGCGCCCATACTGGGGAGAGCCGCGCACCGAAAAATTCTAGAAACCGGCGCCGTTTTCACCGCTATCGCAAGCGAGCCAATTCAATGACTTCAGAAGCCTCCATGCCACGTCATCCGCGCCGGCTGCAGCGCCGTTCGGGTTGCGTGTCGCAGCCGGAGCTGCACACCAGCTCGGCCGCGTGGCTGGAGGGTGTGCTGTCGATGTTCGAGGCCGAGGGGCTGGACGTGCCTTCGCTGCTGCGCGACGCGGGCTTCGACCCCGACTCGCTGCACCGGCAGAACGCGCGCATCCCGGTCGACGAGATCACGGTGATGTGGCAACTGGCCGTGGCGCGCGCCGGGCGGCCCACGCTGGGCCTGCACCGCGACTTCGCCTCCACCTACAGCAAGCTGGGCACGGTGGGCCACGCCATGGCGTGCAGCCCCGACCTGGGCGCGGCGCTCGCGCGGCTGGCGCGCTACATGGCGGTGATCTCGGACGCGACCGCGTTCTCGCTCGCGCACGACGCGCGCGGCTGCTGGCTCGTGATGGAACACACCGGCGGCGCCCTGCCCATTCCGCGCCAGCGCGTGGAATACGCGCTGCTCACCACGCTCGTGCAATGCCAATGGCTCACGCGGCGCGAGCTGCATCCGCTGGCCATGGAGTTCGTCTACGCCGCGCCGGCCGACGACCACCTGCACCGCGAGGCCTTCGGCTGCGACGTGCGCTTCAACGCAACGGCCAACCGCATGCTGATCTCGGCCGCCGACCTGGCGATGCCGCTGCCCACCCACCACCCCGTGCTGGGCGAGATGCAGGAGCACCTGCTCGACGACCAGCTGGACCTGCTGGGCCAGACCACCACCAGCACGCTGGTGTGCGCCGAGATTGCGCGGCGCCTGCAGCACGGCGAGCCGCGCCGGCAGGACGTGGCCTCGGGCCTCGGGCTGGCCGAACGCACCTTGCAGCGGCGGCTGCAGGAAGAGTCGGTGTCGTTCCAGGCGCTGCTCGACCGCACCCGGCGCGAACTGGCGCAGCAGTACCTGGCGCAAGACCGCCACACGCTGACCGATGTGGCGGACATGCTGGGCTTCGTGGACAGCAGCAACTTCTTTCGCGCCTGCAAGCGCTGGTTCGGCGTGCCGCCGGCGCAGTACCGGGCGCGCATCTGGGACGGGCCGGCGCGCCTGGCCGCCTGACCGCCCTCTCGCCCTTCCAGCCCGCTCCCCGGGCCCGATGGCCCGCCAGGCAAGGGGTTACGCGCTCTGCCGGACAATCCGCCCATGAGCCTGCTTGCTGAAGACACCGAGGTCGCGGACCTGGGATTGCGCTGGAAAACCGGATTCGCGAACCTGGGACCGGCGTTTTTCACCGAATTGCGCCCGACGCCCCTGCCCGACCCGTACTGGGTGGGCCGCAGCGACGCCGTTGCGCGCGAACTGGGCCTGCCGCCCGGCTGGCATGAATCAACAAACACGCTGGCCGCCCTGACCGGCAGCATGCCCATCGCGGGCACGCAACCCTTTGCCACCGTCTACAGCGGCCACCAGTTCGGCGTGTGGGCCGGCCAGCTCGGCGACGGGCGCGCCATCATGATCGGCGAGGCCGACATCGCAAGCGACACCGGGAGCGAGGGCGGCCTCGAAGTGCAGTTCAAAGGCGCGGGCCGCACGCCCTACTCGCGTGGCGGCGACGGCCGCGCGGTGCTGCGCTCGAGCATCCGCGAATTCCTCTGCAGCGAAGCCATGCACGGCCTCGGCATTCCGACCACGCGCGCGCTGTGCGTGACCGGCTCCGACGCCCGCGTGCGGCGCGAAGAACTGGAAAGCGCGGCGGTCGTCACCCGCGTGGCGCCGAGCTTCATCCGCTTCGGGCACTTCGAGCATTTCGCGGCCAACCAGCGCGAAGACGAGTTGCGCGCGCTGGCCGACTACGTCATCGACCGCTACTACCCCGCCTGCCGCACCACCGAGCGCTTCGACGGCAACGCCTACGCCGCGTTCCTGGAAGCCGTGAGCGAGCGCACCGCCGCCCTGCTCGCGCAATGGCAGGCCGTGGGCTTCTGCCACGGGGTGATGAACACCGACAACATGAGCATCCTCGGGCTCACCATCGACTACGGGCCGTTCCAGTTCCTCGACGGCTTCGATCCGCGCCACATCTGCAACCACAGCGACACCAGCGGTCGCTACGCCTTCAACCAGCAGCCCAACGTGGCGTACTGGAACCTGTTCTGCCTGGCGCAGGCGCTGCTGCCGCTGATCGGCGACCAGGAAGTGGCCGTGGCCGCGCTGGAGTCGTACAAGACCGTGTTCCCCCACGCGTTCGAAGGCCGCATGCGCGCCAAGCTCGGCCTGGCGGATGCAGCCGAGGGCGACCGCGCGCTGATCGAAGGCGTGCTCAAGCTGCTGGCCGCGGGCAAGGTCGACTACACGATCTTCTGGCGCCGGCTCTCGCACCACATGGCCGACGGCAACGCCGAGCCGGTGCGCGACCTGTTTCCGGACCGCGAGGGCTTCGACGCCTGGTTGCTATTGTTTTCAGAGCGGCATGCGGCCGCTGGACGTGCGCAAGCGGCCGATTTGATGCTCAAATCGAACCCCAAGTTCGTGCTGCGGAACCACCTGGGCCAGCAAGCCATCGAAGCAAGTCAGCTAAAAGACCACGCGGGTGTGGCAACCTTGCTGGCCCTGCTCGAAGCCCCCTTCGACGAACACCCCGGTTGCGACGCCTACGCCGGCTTTCCGCCCGACTGGGCCTCCACGATCGAAATCAGCTGCTCATCATGACCGTACAGAAAACCGACGCCGAATGGAAAGCGCTGCTCGCTG
The DNA here is from genome assembly GCF_900115445.1 of Variovorax sp. OK605. Classification (NCBI taxonomy): domain Bacteria; kingdom Pseudomonadati; phylum Pseudomonadota; class Betaproteobacteria; order Burkholderiales; family Comamonadaceae; genus Variovorax; species Variovorax sp. OK605. The sequence continues at coordinate 159,823 of NZ_FOWL01000001.1, read as the reverse complement.
AAAAAGGCGCCGAGCCGGCCGCCTTCGAAGTCACGCGCCACGCCGCCACCGAGCGCGCCTTCACGGGCAAATACGAAGCGCACTGGGACGACGGCACTTACCACTGCGTGTGCTGCGGCGCCAAGCTGTTCGACGCCTCGACCAAGTTCGACGCCGGCTGCGGCTGGCCCAGCTTCTCGCAGGAGGCCGTGCCGGGCGCCATCAGGAACATCGTCGACCGTTCGCACGGCATGGTGCGCACCGAGAACGTGTGCGCCGGTTGCGGCGCCCACCTGGGCCACGTGTTCCCCGACGGCCCGACCGAAACCGGCCTGCGCTATTGCATGAATTCCGCGTCGCTCGACTTCCAGAAAAAATGAAACTGATCCTCGACTTCTTCCCGATCCTGCTGTTCTTCGGCGCCTACAAGCTCGGCGACATCTACACCGCCACCGGCGTGCTGATGGCCGCCACCGTGGTGCAGATGGCGATCATCTACGCCATGGAGCGCAAGCTGCAGGCCATGCAGAAGGCCACGCTGGTGCTCATCCTGCTGTTCGGCACGCTCACGCTGGTGCTGCATGACGACCGCTTCATCAAGTGGAAGCCGACGGTGCTGTACGGCGCCATGGCTGTCGCGCTGGCGGTGGCGCTCTGGGCGCTGAAGAAGAACTTCCTGAAGATGCTGCTGGGCTCCCAGCTGGAGCTGCCCGACCGCATCTGGGCCCGCCTGAACGTGGCGTGGATCGGCTACTGCGTGTTCATGGCGGTCATCAACGGCTACGTGGCGGCGTACTTCACGACCGAGGCCTGGGTCAACTTCAAGCTCTGGGGCTATGCGTTCCCCATCGTCTTCCTGGTGGCGCAAGGCCTGTACATCGCGCCGCACCTGAAGAACGACGACGCGCCCACGGCATGACGGACAGCAGCATGAGCACCGCCACGGTCACCGCCACCGTACTGCCCACCGTCGCCGCGCTGGAGGCCGCGCTGCGCGAAGCGCTGGCCCCGACGCAGCTCGAGGTGATCGACGAAAGCGCCGCGCACGCCGGCCATTCCGGCGCCAACGCGCAGGGCTACGGCACCCATTTCCGCGTGCGCATCGCGTCCCCTCTGTTCGACGGGAAGCCCCGCGTGGCGCGGCATCGGCTTGTGTATGATGCCCTCCAGGTTTTTATCGCACAGGGTCTGCACGCCATCGCCATCGAGGTGCTCTGAGTCGTCCAACGCACACTTGCACCGCTTTCGACGCGGTCGCATCGCTCCCCTTTTCCTCCCCATCCCTGCTTTCTTTCCCGCGCCTTTTCCTACAAGCGCATTTCCTTCCCAGCTCGATATTCATTCCATGAAAAAACAAATCTTGCAGGCCGTCGCGGCCGCAGTGCTGCTCGGCGCCACTTCCACGGCGGCGCTGGCGCAGAACGCAGCCATCGTGAACGGCAAGCCGGTGCCCAAGGCGCGCATGGAGGTCCTGGCCCAGCAACTGGCAGCCGCGGGCCGTCCGGTGACGCCTGAAATGCAAAGCCAGCTGCGCGAGGAAATCGTGGCGCGCGAAGTGTTCATGCAGGAAGCGCAGAAGCAGGGCCTGGACACCAGCGAGGACTACAAGAACCAGCTCGAGCTCGCCCGCCAGGCCATCCTGATCCGCGCGCTGTTCGAGAACTACCGCAAGACCAACCCGGTGTCGGACGCCGACGTGAAGGCCGAGTACGACAAGTTCGTGGCGGCCAACGGCGGCAAGGAATACAAGGCCCGCCACATCCTGGTGGAGACCGAAGACCAAGCCAAGAAGATCATGGCCGACCTGAAGAAGGGTGCCAAGTTCGAAGACATCGCCAAGAAGCAGAGCAAGGACCCGGGTTCGGGTGCCAACGGCGGCGACCTCGACTGGGCCAACCCCGCGAGCTTCGTGCCCGAGTTCTCGGAAGCGATGATCAAGCTCAAGAAGGGCGAGACCACCCCTGCCCCGATCAAGACCCAGTTCGGCTATCACATCATCCGCGTGGACGACATCCGCCAGGCCCAACTGCCGAAGATGGAAGAAGTGAAGCCGCAGATCACGCAGCAGCTGCAGCAGCAGCGCCTGCAGAAGTTCCAGGAAGAACTGCGCGCGAAGGCCAAGGTCGAGTAAGTCGATCCAGGCAAAGGAAAAGCGACCTTCGGGTCGCTTTTTTCATGGCCGTCCTGTTGCTTGCTTCAGATGGCCCAGGTTGCGAAGTTGTCACCCGGCCCGTCGAGCGCACCGAACGCCCGCCATGCCTTGCCGGCATCGGCGCCCTGCACTGCCTGGCCCAGCGCATCTAGCGTGCGGTAGATCTGCGTCGACGCGCCGAAGTGCGCGGCGTTGAGCGCTTCGAGCTGCGGCAGCAGCACCTGCAGGATCTCGCTGCGTGCGGACGAAGCCGTTGCCTCGTCCGTTGCCTGGTCTTAGCGCCACGCCAGCAGCAACTTGCGGATCAGGTCCTCGATGCGCGCCGCTTCCAGCACGTGCCGGCTTCGCGGGTGATCGAGGTCGAGCATCGCCCGATCAGCCGACCCACTTGCGTGCGTTGCGCCAGACCTGCATCCAGGGGCTGAGCTCCGAGCGGTCGCCCGAGGTCCAGCTCATCTGGATGTTGCGGAACACGCGCTCCGGGTGCGGCATGACCGCAGTGAAGCGGCCGTCCGGCGTGGTCACCGAGGTCAGGCCGCCCGCGCTGCCGTTCGGGTTGAACGGGTACTGCTCGGTCGGCTGGCCGTGGTTGTCCACGAAGCGCATGGCGCCAATGGCCTTGGCCGCGTCGCCGCGGTGCTTGAAGTTCGCGTAGCCCTCGCCGTGCGCCACCGCGATCGGCAGGCGGCTGCCGGCCATGCCCGCGAAGAAGAGGCTCGGCGACTCGAGCACCTCGACCATCGACAGGCGTGCCTCGAAGCGCTCGCTCTGGTTGGTGGTGAAGCGCGGCCAGGCTTCGGCACCCGGAATGATGTCGGCCAGCTCGGCGAACATCTGGCAGCCGTTGCACACGCCCAGGCCGAAGGTGTCGGCGCGGCCGAAGAAGGTCTTGAACTGCTCGGCCAGCTTCGGGTTGAAGGTGATGCTGCGCGCCCAGCCGATGCCGGCACCCAGCGTGTCGCCGTAGCTGAAGCCGCCGCAGGCGACCACGCCCTTGAAGTCGGCAAGGTCCGCGCGGCCGGTCTGCAGGTCGGTCATGTGGACGTCGAAGGCCTCGAAGCCGGCTTCGGTGAAGGCGTAGGCCATCTCGACGTGCGAGTTGACGCCCTGCTCGCGCAGGATCGCGACCTTGGGACGCGACTGCAGGAAGGCCGGCGCCAGGGCCACGGACTGCTGTGCGTTCGGCAGGAACACGTGCATGCCGGGGTCGGTCGGCACGCCGGCGGCGGCGTGCTCGGCATCGGCGCAGGCGGGGTTGTCGCGCTCGCGGGCGATCTTCCAGCTCACCGAGTCCCACACGTGGTGCAGGTCGTGCAGGCTGGCGCTGAACACCGACTTGGCGTCGCGCCAGACTTCGAGCTTGCCCTTGCCCGCGTCCATGGTCGAGCTGGCGGGGCGCGTCTTGCCGACGAAGTGGCTGTGCGCGCTCAGGCCGTGCGCGCGCAGCACCTGCATGACGTCGTTGCGCTCGGCCGTGCGCACCTGCAGCACCATGCCCAGCTCTTCATTGAACAGCGCCTTGAGCGTGAGCTCTTCGCGCCGCGCGCTGACCTGCTGCGCCCAGTTCTTGGCGTCGCCGGTTTCCATGCGGCTGTCGGAGATGCCGTCGCCTTCGGTGACCAGCATGTCGACGTTCAATGCCACGCCGACGTGGCCGGCAAAGGCCATCTCGCACGCGGTGGCGAACAGGCCGCCGTCGCTGCGGTCGTGCATGGCCAGGATCTTGCCGTCGGCGCGCAGCGCGTTCACGGCATTGACCAGCGCCACCAGCTGCGCCGGATCGTCGAGGTCGGGCACGGTGTCGCCGCTCTGCTCGAGCGTCTGCGACAGGATGCTGCCGGCCATGCGGTGCTTGCCCCGGCCCAGGTCGACGAGCACCAGCGTGGTGTCGGCCTCTTCGGCGTCCAGTTGCGGCGTGAGCGTGCCGCGCACGTCGGCCAGCGACGCGAAGGCGGTGACGATCAGGCTCACGGGCGAGGTGACCTTCTTGGCCTCGCCGTTGTCCTTCCACTGCGTGCGCATCGACAGCGAATCCTTGCCGACCGGAATCGACACGCCCAGCGCCGGGCACAGCTCCAGGCCCACGGCCTTCACGGTTTCGTACAGCGCGGCGTCTTCGCCGGGCTCGCCGCAGGCGGCCATCCAGTTGGCCGACAGCTTCACGCGCGACAGCTCGATGGGTGCGGCCAGCAGGTTGGTGATGGCCTCGGCCACGGCCATGCGGCCGGAGGCCGGCGCGTCGAGCGCGGCCAGCGGCGTGCGCTCGCCCATGCTCATGGCTTCGCCGGCAAAGCCCTTGTAGTCGGCCAGCGTCACGGCGCAGTCGGCCACGGGCACCTGCCACGGGCCGACCATCTGGTCGCGGTGGCTCATGCCGCCCACGGTGCGGTCGCCGATGGTGATGAGGAAACGCTTGGACGCCACGGTCGGGTGCGCGAGCACCTCGATGGCGGCCTTCTGCAGGTCGACGCCGGTCAGGTCGAGCGGCTTGAAGGTGCGCGTGACGGCTTTCACGTCGCGGTGCATCTTGGGCGGCTTGCCGAGCAGCACGTCCATGGGCATGTCGACGGGCTGAACATTGGCGCCTTCGTCGGCCACCAGCAGCTGGCGCTCCTCGGTCGCCACGCCGACCACCGAGAACGGGCAGCGCTCGCGCTCGCAGAAGGCCTTGAACTGCTCGAGCGACGCCGGCGCGATGGCCAGCACGTAGCGCTCCTGGCTTTCGTTGCACCAGATTTCCTTGGGCGCCATGCCCGACTCTTCCAGCGGCACGGCGCGCAGGTCGAAGCGCGCGCCGCGGCCGGCGTCGTTGGTCAGCTCGGGGAAGGCGTTGCTCAGGCCACCGGCGCCCACGTCGTGGATCGCCAGGATCGGGTTGGCCGCGCCCTGCTGCCAGCAGTGGTTGATGACCTCCTGCGCACGGCGCTCGATTTCGGGGTTGCCGCGCTGCACCGAGTCGAAGTCGAGCTCGGCCGCGTTGGCGCCGGTGGCCATCGAACTGGCGGCGCTGCCGCCCATGCCGATGCGCATGCCGGGGCCGCCGAGCTGGATCAGCAGCGAACCGGCCGGGAACAGGATCTTCTTGGTCTGGGTGGCGTCGATGCTGCCGAGGCCGCCCGCGATCATGATGGGCTTGTGGTAGCCGCGCTGCACGGTGTCGAGGTCGCTCGCCACCGTCTGCTCGTATTCGCGGAAGTAGCCCAGCAGGTTGGGACGGCCGAACTCGTTGTTGAACGCGGCGCCGCCCAGCGGGCCCTCGGTCATGATCTGCAGCGGGCTGGCGATGTGCTCGGGCTTGCCGTAGTGGCCGCCGTCCTTGGCGGTATCGGGCCACAGCTTCGACACGGTGAAACCGGTCAGGCCAGCCTTGGGCTTGGAGCCGCGGCCGGTGGCGCCCTCGTCGCGGATCTCGCCGCCCGCGCCGGTCGAGGCGCCCGGGAACGGGGAAATGGCGGTCGGGTGGTTGTGCGTCTCGACCTTCATCAGCACGTGGGTCAGTGCGCTATCTTTTTGATAGCTCTGCGAGCCGTTGGCGGGAATGAAGCGCTCGATGGTCGCGCCTTCCATCACCGAGGCGTTGTCGGCATAGGCGATGACCGTGTGCTGCGGGTTCTGCTTCTCGGTGTGGCGGATCATCGAGAACAGGCTTTGCGGCTGCGCCTTGCCGTCGATGGTGAAGGCCGCGTTGAAGATCTTGTGGCGGCAGTGCTCGCTGTTGGCCTGCGCGAACATCATGAGTTCGACGTCGCTGGGGTTGCGGCCCAGGCGGGTGAAGGCGTCCACCAGGTAGTCGATCTCGTCCTCGGCCAGCGCCAGGCCGAAGCCGGTGTTGGCCGCCACCAGCGCCGTGCGGCCGCCGGCGAGCACGTCGACCTGCGCCATCGGCTGGGCCGGCAGTTCGCTGAACAGACTGGCCGCCTGCTCGACGGTGGCCAGCACCGATTCGGTCATGCGGTCGTGCAGCGGGCCGGACGCGGCGGCCAGCGCGTCGCCTTCGAGCACGGGGGCCTTGCCGATCAGCGGGGCCTTGAGCTTCAGGTGGTATTGGGTGACGCGCTCGACCCGGCGCAGCGCCAGGCCGCAGTTGTGGGCGATGTCGGTGGCCTTGGAGGCCCACGGCGACACGGTGCCCAGGCGGGGCGTGACCACCACCGAGGTGGTGGCCTTGGCGGGCGCCTCGAAGGGCTCGCCGTAGGTCAGCAGCGCGGCGAAGCGCTCACGGTCGGCCGTGCCGAGGGTTGCGTCGGTCACCACCAGGTGCACGAAACGGGCCGAAATGCCCTCGATGCGCGGCTCGACGGCCTGCAGCTTCGGCAGCAGCTGGCGTGCGCGGAAGTCGCTGAGCGCGCTGCCGCCCTCGAACATGGTTACGACAGGAAGGGCTTGAGGTGCGGGCTGCGTCACGGTCGATGGGGCCTCGGGGGCCGCGTTGGAAATCAAGGAATCGAGGCGGATGGCCGCTGACTGGGGTCATCCGCGTTAACCCGGAATTTTAGGCTAACGCCGGGCCTTCCCAAGTCGGCCGTCCCGCTTGGGGGACCGCGGGAACAGGAAGTGCCCCGCGTCGGGGGCAGGTTCATCTGCCGGATGGGATAATTCCGGGATGAGCATTAACTACAAAGACGCTGCGGGCATCGAAGCCATGCGGGTCGCCTGCCGCCTTGCTTCCGAGGTGCTGGATTACCTCACGCCCCTGATCAAGCCCGGCATCACGACCAACGACGTGGACCGGCTCGCCGCCGAATACATGGTCAAGCAGGGCACCACCTCGGCCACGGTGGGCTACATGGGCGCCAGCAGCGTGCCCTTCCCCAAATCGCTCTGCACCTCGGTGAACCACGTGGTCTGCCACGGGATTCCCAATGACAAGCCCCTGAAGAAGGGCGACATCATGAACGTCGACGTGACCGTCATCAAGGACGGCTGGTTCGGCGACAACAGCCGCATGTACGTGATCGGCGACGCCTCCATCGCCGCCAAGCGCCTGTGCAGCATCACCTTCGAAGCCATGTGGCACGGCATCCTGCAGGTGCGCCCCGGCGCGCACCTGGGCGACGTGGGCCACGCGATCCAGAAGTTCGCCGAAGGCCAGGGCTTCACGATCGTGCGCGAGTTCTGCGGCCACGGCGTGGGCCAGCGCTTCCATGAAGAACCCCAGGTGCTGCACTACGGCCGCCCGGGCACGCTGGAAGAACTCAAGCCCGGCATGATCTTCACCATCGAGCCGATGATCAACGCCGGCAAGCGCGACGTGAAGGAAGATTTCAAGGGCGGCCAGTACGACGGCTGGACCATCGTCACGCGCGACCATTCGCTGTCGGCCCAGTGGGAGCACACGGTGCTGGTCACCGAGACCGGCTACGAGGTGCTGACGCTGTCCGAAGGCAGCCCGCCGCTGCCCTCCTTCGTCACTTCGACCAAGACCTGACGCACGCGCGGCCCCGGACGTGATCGAAGCAGCCAAGATCGACGTGGCGACGCTGCGCGAAGCCTATCGGGCGAAAAAGCTCGCCCTGTTCGACACCCTGCGCTTCGCGCGCGCCCCCACCCGCAGCGTGCACACCGTGCTGCGGCAGCTGGCGGCGCTGGCCGACGAAACGCTCATCGCCCTGTGGCGCGAGGCCGGCTTCGGCGACTCGCTCACGCTGGCCGCGGTGGGCGGCTTCGGGCGCGGGGAGCTGTTTCCGTATTCCGATGTCGACGTGCTCGTGCTGCTGCCGCCGGAGGGCGACGAAGGCTACGAGGGCCAGGGCGGCGCCGTCGACCCCGCCCGCATCGAGGCCTTCATCGGCCAGTGCTGGGACGCCGGGCTGGAAATCGGCTCCAGCGTGCGCACGCTCGAAGAGTGCCTGGCCGAGGCCGAAAAAGACATCACCGTCCAGACCTCGCTGCTCGAGGCGCGCCTGATCACCGGCAACAAGAAGCTCTTCACGGCGTTTCGCCGCCGCTTCACGCGCGCCATCGACCCGCAGGCCTTCTTCGTGGCCAAGTCGCAGGAAATGCGGCACCGCCACCAGAAGTTCGACAACACGCCCTACGCGCTGGAGCCCAACTGCAAGGAATCGCCGGGCGGCCTGCGCGACCTGCAGACCATCCTCTGGATGACCAAGGCCGCCGGCTACGGCAGCCGCTGGGACGACCTGGCCAAGAACGGCCTGGCCACCTCCTTCGAGGCGCAGCAGATCAAGCGCAACGAGGCCCTGCTCTCGCTCATTCGCGCCCGGCTGCACGTGATTGCCAACCGCCGCGAAGACCGCCTGGTGTTCGACCTGCAGACCGCGGTGGCGGCCAGCTTCGGCTATGAAAGCGAGTCGCAGCGCAAGTCCAGCGAGGCGCTGATGCGCCGCTACTACTGGGCCGCCAAGGCGGTGTCGCAGCTCAACCAGATCCTGCTGCTCAACATTTCCGAGCGCCTGCAGCCCAGCATGGAGCAGCACACGCCGATCAATGAGCGCTTCTACGAGCGCGCCGGCCTGATCGAGATCGCCAGCGACGACCTGTACGAGCGCGAGCCGCACGCGGTGCTCGAGACCTTCCTGCTGTACCAGAAGACCATCGGCGTGCAGGGCCTGTCGGCGCGCACGCTGCGCGCGCTGTACAACGCGCGCCACGTCATGGACAGCAAGTTCCGCAACGACCCGGTCAACCACGAGACCTTCATGCGGATCATGCTGCAGCCCTACGGCATCACGCATGCGTTCCGGCTGATGAACCAGACCTCGGTGCTGGGGCGCTACCTGCGGGTGTTCCGCAGCATCGTCGGGCAGATGCAGCACGACCTGTTCCACGTCTACACGGTCGACCAGCACATCCTGATGGTGCTGCGCAACGTGCGGCGCTTCTTCATTGCCGAGCACGCCCACGAGTACCCGTTCTGCTCGCAGCTGGCCGCCGGCTGGGACAAGCCCTGGATCCTGTACGTGGCCGCCCTCTTCCACGACATTGCCAAGGGCCGCGGCGGCGACCATTCCACGCTGGGCGCGCGCGACGTGCAGCGCTTCTGCAAGCAGCACGGCATTGCCCGCGAAGACGCCAAGCTGATCGAATTCCTGGTGGCCGAGCACCTGGTGATGAGCCAGGTCGCGCAAAAGCAGGACCTGAGCGACCCCGAGGTGATCGGCGCCTTCGCCAGGCGCGTGGGCAACGAGCGCTACCTGACCGCGCTGTACCTGCTGACCATCGCCGACATCCGGGGCACCTCGCCGCGCGTATGGAACGCATGGAAAGGCAAGCTGCTCGAGGACCTGTACCGCTACACGCTGCGCGCGCTGGGCGGCCGCATGCCCGACCCGGACGCCGAAGTCGAGGCGCGCAAGCGCGAGGCGCTGGTGCAGCTCGCCCTGCACGCCCAGCGCTTCGAGGCGCACAAGGCGCTGTGGGACACGCTGGACGTGGGCTACTTCATGCGCCACGACGCCACCGAGATCGCCTGGCACGCCAAGCAGCTCTCGCGCTTCGTGCCGCCCAGGAACGTGCCGTTCGACCCGAAGGCGCCGCCGGTGGTGCGCGCGCACCTGTCGCCGGTGGGCGAAGGCCTGCAAGTGGTGGTGTACACGCCCGACCAGCCCGACCTGTTCGCGCGCATCTGCGGCTATTTCGACCAGTCGTCCTTCAGCATCCTGGACGCCAAGGTGCACACCACGAGCAACGGCTACGCGCTGGACACTTTCCAGGTGGTGACCACCTTCCTGCCCGACCACTACCGCGACCTGATCAGCATGGTCGAGTCGGGGCTGACGCACACCCTCACCGAAGCCGGCGCCTTGCCCGCGCCCAGCATGGGCCGGGTGTCGCGCCGGGTGCGCAGCTTTCCGATCAAGCCGCGCATCAGCCTGCTGCCCGACGACAAGGCGCAGCGCTGGCTGCTCAACATCTCGGCCAGCGACCGGGCCGGCCTGCTGTACTCGGTGGCCCGGGTGCTGGCGCGCCACCACCTGAACCTGCAGCTTGCCAAGGTCACGACCCTGGGCGAGCGGGTGGAAGACACCTTCCTCATCAGCGGCCCCGAGCTCCAGGGCCAGAAGACGCAGCTCGCGATCGAGACCGAACTGATGGAAGCCCTCGCGTCCTGACCGCCCGGTCAACCCACGGATTCCCGAGCGGCGCCACAGGTCATGCGACACGTGGCGAAAGGAAAGCCGGTGCGCGCGGCCCTTCGCCGTCAAAATGGCGGTCATGGAATCTTTGATCGAACAACTTTCAGACTCGGTGTCTTCGGCCAAGACACTGGAAGACCTGGCGCGCCCGATGCTTGAAATGCTCGAGGCCGTGACCGGGCTGGAGTCGACCTATCTCACCACCATCGACCTCGACAAGGGCCAGCAGCACATTCTTTTCTCCCGCAACGTGCGCAAGCTGGTCATTCCCGAAGGCCTCTCGGTGCCCTGGGCCGACACCCTGTGCAAGCGCGCCATGGAAGAAGGCCGCACCTACACCGACGACGTGGCCAGCTGCTGGGGCGACTCGGACGCGGCCCGCCAGCTCGGCATCCAGACCTATGTGAGCACGCCGGTGAAGACGGAGCGCGGCGGCCTGTTCGGCACCCTGTGCGCCGCCAGCGCCGCCCGGCTGCCGCTGCCGCCCCACGCGGAACCGGTGCTGCAGCTGTTCGCGCGGCTGATCGGCCAGCAGGTCGAACGCGAGCTGCTGTTCGCGAAGCTGGAAAAAGCCAACACCGAACTGGCGCTTGTGGCCTCCACCGACGCCCTCACCGGCCTGCCGAACCGCCGCACGCTGATCGAAGCGCTGCGCCGGATGCTCGCCCAGGGCGAGCGCGACAACCGCAGCGTGCTGGTCGGCTTCATCGACATGGACGGCTTCAAGAAGATCAACGACACCCACGGCCACGACATCGGCGACGAGTTCCTCTCGGCCATGGCCGGGCGGCTGTCGGCCTCACTGCGCTCCAGCGACCTGCTGGCGCGCTTCGGCGGCGACGAGTTCGTGGTGATCGGCACGGGCCCGGCGTTCGACGAATCGCCGCGCACCGCCGCGCGCGCCCTGGCCGACCGCCTGGGCGAAAGCACCATCGGCGAGCTGCGGCTGAACCAGACCATGCTCGACTACGGCGGCGCCAGCGTGGGCGTGGTCGCGGTCGATGCGCGCACCACTTCCGCGGAAGAAGCACTGCGGCTGGCGGACGACGCCATGTACGTCGTCAAGCGCAGCCGCCGGGCGGTCGCCAACGACAGGGAAGCCTCGTCCGCCTGAATGAACAACCGGCTGGCACGCCTCGAAAACGCCCTGGGCTCGCTCAAGGCGCGCATCACGATGGGTGGGATCATGGCGCTGGTGCTCGGCATCGGCGTGATCACCACCATCCTGGTCGGGCGCACCGAGCATGACCTGTTGCAGGGCCAGCGCCAGCGCGAGATGAGCGAGGCGGTGCGCACCGCCGGCCTGCTGGGCCACAACGTGGTCCAGCTGCAGCGGGTGCTCCAGTCGGTGGCCGAGGTGCTCGACGAACAGACGCTGGGCGACCCGGTGCGGCTCAAGGAATTCATGCGCACCCGGCAGGTGGTGCGGAATTTCTTCGCCAATGTGTACGTGGCCACGCCCGACGGCGACGTGCAGGTGATGGCCGACGAGAACGGCATCCACCTCCCCTCGCTGAACATCGGCGAGCGCGGCTACTTCGGCCGCTCGATCGCCGACATCCGCCCCATGGTCAGCGAACCGCTGCGCGGCTCGCTGACCGGCGAGCCGATCATCGCCTTCGTGCAGCCGGTGCACGACGCCAAGGGTGTCCACGCGGTGGTCGGCGGCACGCTGCGGCTGTCCAGCCGCGACCTGCTCGACGGCCTGGCCGACGCGCAGGAGTTCGACGCGGGCGCGCTCATCGTCGTCACCGACGCGCAAGGCCGGGTGCTCGCGCACCCCGACCGCAAGCGGCTGATGCAGTCGATCGCCGACGAACCGCGGCTGGCGCAGGCCTTCAAGTCATGGCAGGCGGCCGGCAGCCCGATCGAGCCGCTGGGGCTGTCGCTGGCGCAGCCGCGCGAAATCACCAGCGTGGCCGGCGTGCCCGGGCCCGACTGGCTGGTGTGGCGCGCGCGCTCCGAGACCGAGATCCTGGCCCCCGTGAAAGCCGCCCGCGAACAGGCGATGGCCTGGGCCGCGAGCCTGGTCGCGCTAGTGTCGGCCGGCATGTTCCTCACGCTGTGGTGGCTGCTGCAGCCGCTGATGCTGCTGGAGCGCCGCGCGCAGCACATGTTCGACGGCGTGATGCGCCCGGAAGACGGCTGGCCCAAGGCCGACGGCGAGATCGGTCACCTCGGCAAGGTGCTGCGCGACGTGGGCGTGCAGCGCGCCGAGTTGGAGCGCCTGAACAGCGAAATGATCAGCAAGCTGCATTCGGTGATGCGCGCCGCGCCGATCGGTATCGCCTTCATCCGCAACCGCCGCTTCGAGCTGGTGAGCGACGAGCTGTGCCGCCTGCTCTCCTATGAAGACAAGGACCTGCTGGGCCAGCAGCTCGACCTGATCGTGGTGCCGCCCGACGACGACCAGCCGGCGCTGGCCGCGCTCGAGAAGGAAGCCTTCGCGCGCAGCAATTCCTACGTGGGCGAAGTCCGCATGCAGCGCGGCGACGGCACCCGCTTCTGGGCCCGGCTGCGCAGCCGGCCGGTGGACCCGGAGCACACCGAGCTGGGCTCGATCTGGACGGTGCTCAACATCGAGGAGCAGCGCAACGCGCGCAAGGCGCTCGAATGGTCGGCCGCCCACGACGGCCTGACCGGGCTGGCCAACCGCCTGCGCTTCGACCAGCAGGCGCAGCGGCTGATCGACGCCCGGCCGCTGTCGCTGCCCACGGCCATGGTGTTCATCGACCTCGACCACTTCAAGGAAGTGAACGACACCGGCGGCCACCTCTCGGGCGACGCCATGCTGCGCGCCGCGGCGGCGGCCATCATGTCGCGGGTGCGCTCGGGCGACCTGGCCGCGCGCATCGGCGGCGACGAGTTCGCGCTGCTGCTCGAGCAATGCACCCACGAGGCCGCGGTGCGCGTGGCCGAGGACATCGTGGCGTCGATTTCGGCCATTGCGCTGCCCTGGCTGTCGGGCAGCCTGCACGTCGGCGCCAGCATCGGCGTGGCCAGCCTGTCACCGGAAATCGGCTCGGTGGACGACTGGATCTCGGCCGCCGACGCCGCCTGCTATGCCGCCAAGGCGGCGGGCCGAGGCACGGTGCGCGCCGGCCTGGCGCCCCGCGCCCCCCGTGCACCGTCGGCCCTGCGCGCGGGCGACGCGAGGCCCGCCTCCGGCGTCGCCGCGTCGCCGGACATCGCCGAAGACTGACCCGCCTGTTTGGAAAAAAGCCGAATCCAGTTGCGATTCGGCGACGTAAGTATGGGTAACCAGGGTTAATCCGATTGAGAATCCAAGTGTGGAATTCGTCACAGAAGCGCGCGTATTAAAGACAACTAGTCCCTGATTTCAGACAGTTTGTCATCCGAAAGTGCGCCTTTTAGTTCACATTTGTTGTCAATGGTTAATCGATCCAAGAGAATGCTTCGACATGGACACAGGCGCGACGTTTATTCAGTATTACGAGAGGAATTCCTGCAGTGCGCAATGGCTGGAATTCAATCGCGGCATGGCCGCCGAGTTGAGCGCCGGACTGCCGCCTGAGGACCTGAGACAGCTCTTCTTTCGCATCGGCCAGCGTCTCGCGCAGGCCATGCCGATTCCGCCCTGCAACACGCTCGGCGACCTGCAGGACGCGTTCAACGCCCACTGGAACGGCATCGATTGGGGCTTCGCCGTCCTGAACGAAGACGCCGACGGCCTCGCCATCACCCACGCCTGCAGCCCGATCGCCGTGGCCTTCGGCCCCGAGACCACGAACTGGAGCGTCGGCTTCTTCGAAGGCGTGTACCAGGGCTGGTTCGACGCGCAGCACATGCCCTCCTCGCTGCGCGTGCAGGCGCTGCAGCCCGACGTGCAGGCCGGTCCGCGCATCGACCTGCGGCTGTCGAGGGTGGACGCATGAGCGCCGACGACCACACACCTGAAGACATTGCCGGCCTGTTCGGCAAGTTCGGCGGCGACGCCCACGGCTACAAGGAATTCGCACCGCCCGAGGCCGAAGCCGAAGCGCCGCGCGTCTGGCCCTTGCTGACGGGCGAGAAGATCGCGCACCCGCCGGTGGTTGCCACGCCCGTGCTGGCACCTGCTCCCGCACCCGCGCCGGCTCCCTTCTTCGCGCCAGCGCCTGTTCCCGCTCCTGCACCTGCACCTGCACCTGCACCTGCACCGGCCCCTTTCTTTGCGCCGCCGCCCGCGCCTGCACTCGCCCCCGCACCTTTCCTGGCGCCCGCCGCGCCTCAGCCCCGCGCCGAGCCCGTGCTGCGCACGCCGCCGCCGGTGCTGGCCCCCGTGGTCTCGCCCATGTTCGCACCGGCCGCCCCCGCCATGCCGCGGGCCGCAGCGCCCGCCGCCGAGCCCACCGGCGCCGCGCCGACGCCGCTCGAACAGCTGTTCGAACGCCTGGCCTCCCCGCAGGCACCGGCCGCCGCGCCAGGCCCCATGTCGCGCTGGCGAAGGCCGACGTGACGATGGTCGTCATCCCCGTCATTTCTTCCAAGGGTGGTGTAGGCAAGACCACCATCGCCGCCAACCTCTGCACCGCGCTCGCCCAGCGCGGCCGGCAGGTGCTGGCGATCGACCTCGATCCGCAGAATGCGCTGCGCTTTCACATCGCCAACGAGCCGCAGGCCTGCGACAGCGGCCTGGTCGAAGCCGCCACCGGCCTGATGCCGTGGGCGCGCGCCATTCGCCAGGCACACGGCGGCGTCATGCTGCTGCCCTTCGGTGACGTCGACGACGAACGCCAGATCGTGTTCGAGCAGCAACTGGCCCGCAGCCCCAACTGGCTGGCCGAGACGCTGGCGCGCTTCGGGCTGCCCCAGGGCACGCTGGTGGTGCTCGACACCCCGCCCGGCCCCACGGTCTACCTGCAGCAGGCGCTGCGCGCGGCGCATTTCAGCGTGGTCACTGTGCTGGCCGATGCCGGCTCCTTCGCCACGCTGCCGATCGTCGAACGCATGCTCGACAAGTACGCGCGCTCGCGGCCCGACTACCTGGGCACCGGCTACGTGGTGAACCAGGTCGATCCGGGCAAGCGGCTGAACCACGACGTCTTCGAAATGCTGCGCCAGAAGCTGCGCCCCGAAATGCTGGGCGTGCTGCACCTGGACCAGGCGGTGCCGGAGGCGCTGGCCTCGGCCGTGCCGGTGCACCGCTACGCGCCCATGAGCCAGGCCACGCAGGACGTCGCGTCCTGCGCCGAGCGCCTGCTCGAACGCATCGACGCTGCCCGCCAGGCGGCCACCTTCCCCTCCCTGCGGACCATGGAACCGAACCGATGAAAAGCGACCAGTCCGCCCCGTTGCAGCAGCCTGCGCCCAAGCCCGCCCCCGCCATCCTGCAGTTGCTGCCGGTGCGCATCCTCGGCTGGATCGTGGCGCTCACGATGCTGCCCGCGCTGATCATCGCGCCCATGACCTTCGAGCAGCAGATCGTGCTGTCGGTGGGCATCTTCGTGGCGGCGCTGGTCACCAACCGTTTTCGCGGCCGCTTCGCCAGCCTGGTGCTGATCTTCCTGTCGGTCGTCGTGTCCTCGCGCTACACCTACTGGCGCGTGACCGAGACCATGTTCATGGACAACCCGGTCGACCTGGTGCTGGGCATCGGCCTGCTGATGGCCGAGGTGTACGCGTTCATCGTGCTGCTGCTGGGCTACATCCAGACCGCCTGGCCGCTGGAGCGCAAGCCGGTGCCGCTGCCGGAAGACCCGGCCGAGTGGCCGACCATCGACCTGTTCATTCCCACCTACAACGAAGCCCTGTCGGTGGTGCGCTCCACCGTGCTGGCCGCGCAGTCGATCGACTGGCCGCGCGACAAGATCAAGATCTTCGTGCTCGACGACGGCCGGCGCGAGGAGTTCCGCGTGTTCTGCGAGGACGTGGGCGTGACCCACGTGACGCGCGACAACAACCGCCATGCCAAGGCCGGCAACATCAACGCCGCGCTGAAGAACACCACGGGCGAGTTCGTCGCGATCTTCGACTGCGACCACATCCCCACGCGCTCGTTCATGCAGATCGCCATGGGCTGGTTCGGGCGCGACCCGAAGCTGGGCATGGTCCAGCTGCCTCACTATTTCTTCTCGGCCGACCCGTTCGAGCGCAACCTCGACACCTTCGGCACGGTGCCCAACGAAGGCGAGCTGTTCTACGGCCTGATCCAGGACGGCAACGACCTGTGGAACGCCACCTTCTTCTGCGGTTCCTGCGCCGTGCTGCGCCGGACCATCGTGGAAGAAGTCGGCGGCATCGCGGTGGAAACCGTGACCGAAGACGCCCACACCGCGCTGAAGATGCACCGCCGCGGCTACAGCACCGCCTACCTGGCGCTGCCGCAGGCCGCCGGCCTGGCGACCGAAAGCCTCTCGGGCCACGTGGGCCAGCGAATTCGCTGGGCGCGCGGCATGGCGCAGATCTTCCGCATCGACAACCCGCTGTTCGGGCGCGGCCTGCACTGGGCCCAGCGCCTGTGCTACGTGAATGCGATGCTGCACTTCTTGTACGGCCTGCCGCGGCTCATCTACCTGACGGCGCCGCTGGCGTACCTGTACTTCGGCGCGAGCGTGATCCACGCGTCGGCATCGATGATCTTCGCGTTCGCGCTGCCGCACATCCTGCACGCCAACCTGACCAACAGCCGCATCCAGGGGCGCTTTCGCTACCTGTTGTGGAACGAGGTCTACGAGGCGGTGCTGGCCTGGTACATCTTCCGCCCGACGCTGGTGGCGCTGATCAACCCCAAGCTCGGCAGCTTCAACGTGACGGCCAAGGGCGGCCTGATCCAGCAGGAGTACTTCGACAGCACCATCGCCAAGGCCAGCCTGGTGCTGCTGGCGCTGAACTTCCTGGGCGTGTGCCTGGGCGTGTGGCGCCTGACCTGGGTCGACCCGCAGAACATCGCCACCGTGTGGCTGAACCTGGCCTGGACCCTCTACAACCTGATGATCCTGGGCGCCTGCGTGGCGGCGGCCAACGAGTCGCGCCAGCTGCGCGGCTCGCACCGCGTCGAACTCAGCCTGCCGGCCACGCTGTACTTTGCCGACGGCCGCTCGCTGCGCTGCAACACCTTCGACTTCTCCAGCGGCGGCCTGGGCGTGGAACTGCCGCAGGACATGAAGCTCGACCTGGAAATGCCGGTCGACGTGGCGCTGTACCGCAACGACCAGGAATCGCGCTTCGCCTCCACCGTGCGCTTCAGCAGCGGCAAGCGGCTGGGCCTGCGCTTCGCGCCCATGAGCTTCGCGCAGGAGCGCGCGCTGGTGCAGTGCACGACCGCGCGCGCCGACATCTGGGCGGCACGCTGGGGCAACCATCCGCGCGTGCCGATCCACCGCGTGCTCGGCCACATCGTGCGCATCAGCGGCACGGGTTTTCGCGACATGTTCAGCCATTACTACCGTGCGGCCGCCTCGCGGCTGCGTCCCGTCAAAACGAAGGAATCCACGTGACGAACAACCTGCGCGCGCATCGCCGCATCGCGCCCCTTGTCCGCGTGGCCTCGCCCTCGCTGCTGCCTTGCCTGTCCGCCAGCGCCGTGATGTTCGCGGTGGCCCTGGCCGCCGGGGGCGCCTCGGCCCAGCCGCGCCCGCTGGCGCCGCCGCCCTCGACCAGCGCCCAGCCGGCCGTCGGCCCCACCGTGGCGCCCGCCGTGATCGCCGCGCCCGCCGTTCCCACCACCCCCATGTTCGCGACCACGCCGGCCGCAGCCGCTGCCGCCGCGGCATCGGCCGCCGCTGGCGGCGGCGGCGGCAGTGCCACCGCCGTCGTGCGTGAACTGAACCTCACGCAGCTGGGCATCGACTACGCGGTGCAGCTGCGCGGCATCAGCGGCACGGTCGGCATTCCGTTCAACGTGCGCGCCGACGAGCTGGTCACGGCCGCGTCGTTCAAGCTGAACTACGCCTACTCGCCCTCGCTGATTCCCGAGCTGTCGCACCTGAAGGTCACGGTGAACGACGTGCTGGTGGCCACGCTGCCGGTGAACCGCGCCGAGGCGGGCCGCCCGCAGACGGCCGACATCCCGATCGACCGGCGCCTGATCACCGAATTCAACCGCATCAACGTCGAGCTCATCGGCCACTACACGCGCGAGTGCGAAGACCCCGCGCACACCAGCCTGTGGGCACGCATCGACGCCACCAGCTCGCTGAAGCTGACGGTGGCGCCGCTCAAGCTCACCAACGACCTGGCGGCCCTGCCGCAGCCCTTCTTCGACCGCCGCGACGTGCGGCGCGCGCGCATTCCCTTCGTCTTCGGCGCGGCCGCGGCCGGCCCGGTGCTCGAGGCCGCGGGCGTGGTGTCGTCGTGGTTCGGCGCAATGGCCGACTACCGCGGCGCGACCTTCCCGGTGTCCAACGGCGACCTGCCCACGGGCCACGCGGTGGTGTTCGTCACGCCGGAGTCGAGCATTCCCGGTCTCACGCTGCCGGCCATCCAGGGCCCGGGCCTCGCGATCGTCGACAACCCGCGCGACCCCACGGGCAAGCTGCTGCTGGTGATGGGCCGCACCCCGGCCGACCTGCGCACCGCCGCCGGCGCGCTGGCACTCAACAGCAAGGCCTTCGCGGGCGCCACGGCCGCCGTCACCGCATTCCAGGAACCGCCGGTGCGCAAGCCCTACGACGCGCCGCGCTGGGTGCCGAGCGACCGCGCGCTGCAACTCGGCGAGCTGACCTCGGCCGCCGACCTGTCGGTGACGGGCTACAACCCCGACGTGGTCCGCGTGAACCTGCAGCTGCCGCCCGACCTGTTCACCTGGCGCAGCCGCGGCATTCCGCTGGACCTGCAATACCGCTACACGCCGCGCGTGCGGCCCGACCAGTCGACGCTGAACATCAACGTCAACGACAACTTCGTGGGCGGCCTGCCGCTGCGCTCGGCCAACCCGGCCGGCGACCGCTGGTGGAACCCGCTGGCCGTGAAGCTGATGCCCGACGGCACGCTGGCCGAGCACAAGGAAGTGATCCTGCCGCCGCTGGCGATGGGCCCGCGCAGCCAGCTGCGCCTGCACTACTACTTCGAGCCCGTGGGCGGGCGCTGCGTGCCGCAGCTGGACAACGTGCGCGGCTCGATCGACCCGACCTCCAGGATCGACGTGTCGGGCTTCCCGCACTTCATCGCGATGCCCGAGCTCGCGGCCTACGCCAACGGCGGCTTCCCGTTCTCGCGCATGGCCGACCTGTCGGACACCGCCGTGATCCTGCCGGACCAGCCCAACAACGCCGACACCGAGACCTACCTCGGGCTGCTCGGTCAGATCGGCCGCTCCACCGGCTACCCCGCGCTGCGCGTGAAGGTGGGCCGCTCGGCCGAGGCCACGCAGTTCGCCGACAAGGACCTGCTGGTCATCGGCAACCTGCAGAGCCAGCCGCTGTTCACGCAGTGGGCCGACAAGATGCCGCTCAAGCGCAACGGCACCGCGCCCGAGCTCAAGCTGAACAGCTGGATCGACAACGCCATCGACTTCGTGATCGGCGCGCGCACCCGTGAAGACCTTCCGGGCTCGATGCAGATCGCGGTGAGCGCCGACGGCCGCGATGCCGTGCTGGCCGGCTTCGAGTCGCCCCTGCAGAGCGGGCGCAGCGTGATCGCGGCCATCACCAACCCCGACACCAAGGACGCGCTGCTCAACGCGCTGATGACGCCCGACCTGCTCAAGAGCGTGCAGGGCAGCATGACCATCGTGCGCGACACGCAGGTCAACAGCGTGCTCGGCGGCGACACCTACTACGTCGGGCGCCTGCCCCCGATCGCCTGGGTGCAGTGGAACCTCTCGCGCAGCCCGCTGATGCTGGCCGCGCTGGTGATCGTGCTGGCGCTGCTGGGCGCGGCCGTGTCGTATGCGGGCCTGCAGCTTCGTGCGCGCCGCCGCCTCGCGGTCAAGGCAAAAGCCAAGTAACGGATCCGGATGCGACGTTTGCCGACATTGATTTCCCCTGAACGGCTCGCGGGCCGCCGCGCCCTGCTGGGCGCGGCCGGGCTCGCGCTGGCGCTGCCCAGGCTGGTGAGCGCGGCGCCTGCCGCCGCGCCGGCGGCCGGTGCGTCCAGCGCAGCGGCGGGCGCCAAGGCGCCAACGCCTGCGGCTGCCGCATCCACGCCCGCCGCGGCCGCTGCATCTGCTGCGCCTGCAGCACCCGCGGCGGCTTCACCGGCCCCGGCCTGCCACCCCGCCACCGACTGGGCGGCCTTCGCCGCGCGCCACATCCAGCCCGACGGCCGGGTGATCGACTTCAACACCGCGCAGCAGCAATCGACCTCCGAAGGCCAGTCCTACGGCCTGTTCTTCGCGCTGGTGCACAACGACCGCGCCACCTTCGCGCGCGTGCTGGCCTGGACCGAGTCCAACCTCGCGGGCGGCAGCCTGGCCAAGCAGCTGCCGGCCTGGCAATGGGGCCGCAAGCCCGAAGGCGGCTGGGGCGTGCTCGACCCCAATGCCGCGTCGGACGCCGACCTGTGGATCGCCTACGCGCTGATGGAAGGCGGCCGGCTCTGGAACGACGCCAACTACCGCGCGCTCGGCCGCAGCGTGCTGGCGCTGGCCGCGCGCGAGGAAGTGGTCTCGCTGCCCGGCCTGGGCCGCATGCTGCTGCCCTGGCCCAAGTCGGTGGCCAGCGGGTCGCTGTGGCGCCTCAACCCGAGCTACGTGCCGCTGCAGCTGCTGCGCTACTTCCAGCAGGCCGACCCGTCGGGACCGTGGCACGAGGTGGCCGACAACACGCTGCGCATGTTCGGCGCCGTCACGCCCAAGGGCTTCGCGCCCGACTGGTGCGCCTGGTCGCCGGATGCGCGCGCGTTCGTGGCCGACCCGCAGAAGGGTGTCACCGGCAGCTATGACGCCATTCGCACGTACCTCTGGGCGGGCATGCTGTCCGACAAAGAGCCGGCGCGCAAGATGCTGCTGCTGAACCTGCGCGGACCGCGCGTGCTGCTGGCCGACAACCACCCGGTGCCCGAGTACGTCGACACCACCACCGGTGCCGTGCGCGGCATGGCGCCGCTGGGCTTCTCGGGCGCGATGCTGCCCTACCTCAAGGCGGTGGACGCCACCGACGCGCTGGCCGCCCAGGTCGCCCGCGTGCCCGGCGGCCGTGCTACACCTCCGGCTCCCAACGCAACGACGCCCCCGGTGGCGCCCTTGCCCTATTACGAACAATGCTTGTTGCTTTTCGGCCAGGCATGGCTCGACGGCCGGTACGAATTCGGCCGCAATGGCCAGCTGCAAACCTCATGGAGAACGCTATGCCGTCCCAATCGACCGGCTTGAAGCCGCAGCGTCCCTCTTCCTCGGCCGGCCCGGCCTCTCGTGGTTCGCGCGTTTCACGCGCTTTCTCGCTGTCGCCGCAATCGCAGCAATGGATGGCCTGCCTCGGCATGCTCGCGGCGCTGTGCACCGCCAACCCGGCGCATGCACAGGCCGACGCCAGCGCCGCGCTGATCGAGCAAGGCAACTACTGGCAGGCCCAGGGCCGCGCCGACCTGGCGGAAGAAAGCTGGAAGAAGCTGCTGAGCGTGCAGCCGCAGTCGGCCGACGCGATGTACGGCATGGCGCAGGTCGAGCTCTCGCGCAGCAACGCCGAGGCCGCCCGCAGCTGGATCGCGCGGCTGCGCACCGCGAGCCCGAACGACCCCCGCCTGGCGCGCCTGCAGCAGCAGTCGCAGCAGCCCGCCGGCCAGCAGAGCACGCTGCAGCGCGCCCGCGCCGCCGCGCGCGCCGGCCGTGCCGCCGAGGCCGTGGAGCTGTACCGCAGCCAGTTCGACAATCGTCCGCCGCCGGAAGCGCTGGCGCTGGAGTATTACCAGGTGCTGGCCAGCACGCCGCAAGGCGCCGACGAAGGCCGCAAGGGCCTCGAGCAGCTGGTGAAGGACAACCCGCAGAACGCCAACTACCGGCTCGCCCTGGCGCAGCAGAAGACCTACAGCGAACCCACGCGCCGCGCGGGCATCCGCGAGCTGGTCGAGCTGACCAAGCAGCCCGCCGTGGCCGGCGCCGCGCGCGCCGCCTGGCGCCAGGCGCTGATCTGGCTCGACGCGCGCCAGCCCGACGTGCCGCTCTACCAGGACTACCTGAGCACCAACCAGAACGACGCGGCCGTGGCCGCGCGGCTGGAATCGCTCACCACCGCCAAGGCGGCCGCGGCGAAAACGCCCGACGTGCCCGTGGGCGAAGGCTTCAAGGCACTGGACCGCGGTGACGCGGGCACCGCCGAGCAGCGCTTCCAGCAGGCGCTGCGCGCCAAGTCCGACGACACCGAGGCGCTCGGCGGCCTGGGCCTGGTGCGCATGCGCCAGGAGCGCTTTGCCGAGGCGCAGGAGCTGCTGGAACGCGCGGTGCGCGGCGGTGGCAGCAAGTGGAATTCGGCGCTGCAAAGCGCCAACTACTGGGTGCTGGTGGGCCAGGCGCGTGCCGCGCAAGCCAAGAACGACACGCGCGGTGCGCAGTCGCTCTACGAGCGCGCCGTGCGCATCGACCCGCGCGAGGCCGTGGGCCAGAACGCGCTGGCCGACCTGCGCGCCGCCGCCGGCGACTTCGCGCAGGCCGAGCAAGGCTACAAGCGCGTGCTCGAAAGCAAGCCGCAGAACACACAGGCGCTGCGCGGCCTGATCTCGGTGTACGGCCAGACCGGCCGCCCCGACGAGGCATTGGCCCTGTCGCGCCGCCTCACGCCCGAGCAGGCCACGCAACTGGGCGGCCTGCGCGACATCCAGGTCGAGCAGGCGCGCAACCGCGCCCGCCAGCAGGCCGACGCCGGCGACGCCCCCGGCGCGCAGCGCACGCTCGAAGACGCGATGCTCGCGGCGCCCGACAGCCCGTGGGTGCGGCTGGACCTGGCCAACATCTACCGCAAACAAGGCATGGTGGCCGAGGCGCGCGGCGTGATGGAAGGGCTGCTGATGTCGCAGCCCGACATGCCCGACGCGCTGTACGCCAGCGCCCTGCTCGCCTCCGAGACCGGCGACGCGGCCACGGGCATCCAGTACCTCGAACGCATTCCGGCCGGCTCGCGCACGCGCGACATGGCCGCGCTGCAACGCCGCCTGTGGGCGCAGTCGCAGGCCGCACGCGCGCTGGCGCTGGCCCGCCAGGGCCAGGTCGACGCGGCCCGCGGCGTGCTGGCGCAGGCCGAATCGGCGCTGAGCGCGGACATGCCGGCCGAACTGTGGGGCCAGCTCGCGGGCGCCTACGCCGAGATCGGCGACGCGCCGCGCGCGCTTGCCATGAGCCGCCAGCTGCTGGCGCGCACGCCCACCCCGACCATCGGCAGCCGGCTGCTGTACGCGTCGGTGCTGCTGAAGACCAAGCAGGACATCGAGCTGTCGGCCGTGCTGCGCCAACTGGCCACGGTCAACCTGACGGCCAGCCAGCGCAACGATTTCGACAACCTGCGCGTGGCCTTCGCGCTGCGCCAGACCGACGCCCTGCGCGAAGCCGGCAACCTCGAAGCCGCCTACAACGCGATGGCACCGGTGCTCGCCGAGCGCCCGAACGACCCGCAGACCATGGCCGCGCTGGCGCGCCTGTACTCCGCGGCGCGCGACGAAGGCCAGGCGCTCGCGCTGTACCAGCGCATCCTGCAGCGCAACCCGACCGACCTCGACACCCTGCTCGCCGCCGCCGCCAGCGCCAGCGCGCAGCGCGAACACAGCGAGGCCGAGAACTACGTGATGGCCGCGCTCAAGCAGGCGCCCGACCAGTCGCGCGTGCTGGCCGCGGCCGGCCGTGTCTATCGCAACGCAGGCGAGAGCCGCAAGGCCGAGCAGTACCTGCGCGCGGCGGTGGAAGCCGACCGCCAGGTGGCCTCGGGTGGCGGTTTCGCGCCCGGCGGCATGCC
The DNA here is from genome assembly GCF_900115445.1 of Variovorax sp. OK605. Lineage (NCBI taxonomy): Bacteria > Pseudomonadati > Pseudomonadota > Betaproteobacteria > Burkholderiales > Comamonadaceae > Variovorax > Variovorax sp. OK605. The sequence continues at coordinate 135,776 of NZ_FOWL01000001.1, read as the reverse complement.
CTCGCAGATGCCCGCGGCGAACCCCTTCGCCGGCATGACGGGTGGCGCACCGGGCGCGGCCGTGCCGGCGGGCTACCCCGCAGCCAACGGCAACCCGTTCGCGCAGGCGCGCATGCAGCCGGTGTCCTACCCGGCGCCTGCCGGTGCCGCCAACCCGGTCTATGCGCAGCAGGCCTACCCTGGCGCGGGCTACCCGAACCAGGCACAGGGCTATCCGGCCAATCAGGCTTATCCGGTGGCAGGCGCGCCGACCGCGTACCCGCCAGGCGCCATGCCCTGGGGCGCCAGCGCCCCGGCATCGACCGCCAAGGGCCGCGCGGCGACGGCCAAGTCGTCGAGCCGCACCGCGCGCAACAACGCGAACAGCAACAACGTGCCGCAGGCCTCGGCCTATGTCGCGCCGTCGATGCAGGGCATGCCGCAGTACCCGGCGCCGGGCTCGCAGCAGGTCGCGCCGGTCTACATCCCGCAGGCACAGGCCGGCGGCTACCCGCCCGCGGCCTATCCGCAAGCCAACGCCGCCTATGCGCAGGCCAACACACAGCGCCAGGAGCCGAGCTGGAACGCACCGCTGCGCGCCGCGCCGGCGAACTCGGTGCTGTCGGAGCTGCAGGACCTGGAATCGCAACGCGCGATCAGCCTCACCGCGGGCACCGTCTACCGCAACCGCGCCGGCGAGGCCGGCCTGAGCCGGCTGTCGGACTTCCAGCTGCCGGTGCAGGCGCGCTTCCCGGTCGGCGAAGGCAAGATCGTCGTGGGCGTGACGCCCACGGTGCTCGACGCCGGCACGCCCGCCAGCGACTACCCGACCGGCAGCCGCTTCGGCGGCGGACCTGCAGCGGCAATGAACGCGCTGCGCAACGGCACGGAGACCAACCAGCAGAACGCCTCAGGCGTCGGCCTGAACGTGGGCTACGAAGGCAAGAACTTCGACGCCGGCATCGGCACCACGCCGCTGGGTTTTCCGACCACCAACGTGGTCGGCAACGTGACCTTCAAGGGCAGCTTCGGCGACTCCTGGAGCTACAAGGCCGACCTCTCGCGCCGTGCAGTGACCGACAGCGTGCTGTCGTTCGCCGGCGCGAAGGACGAGCGCACCAACGAGCGCTGGGGCGGCGTGGTCGCCACCGGCGTGCGTGGCGACCTCGGCTACGACGACGGCACCTACGGCGTGTACGGCTACCTTGCCGCGCATGGCATCACGGGCAGGAACGTGGCCAGCAACTCGCGCGTGGAAACCGGCGGTGGCGCCTACCTGCACCTGCTGAACAGCGCGAACTCCAAGCTCACGCTGGGCATGAACATCGGGCTGATGGGCTACGAGAAGAACCTGAGCTACTACACCTACGGGCAAGGCGGCTACTTCAGCCCGCAGAGCTTCGTGAGCGTGGCGTTCCCGGTGGACTGGACCGGCCGCGCGGACCGGCTCTCGTGGCGTGTGAACGCGTCGCTGGGCGTGCAGTCGTTCACCCAGAAGAGCTCGCCCTACTTCCCGACCGACCCGACGCGCAACGGCGCGGCGTCGAGCGCGGCCGCCGAGGCACTGGCGCTGGGCCTGAGCAGCGCGGTCTACAACAACATGTACGCCAGCAACTCCAAGACCGGCCTGGCCTACAACCTGGCCGGGGTGCTCGAATACCAGCTCGCGCCCAAGATGTTCCTGGGTGGCGCGCTCGGCTTCAACAATGCGCAGAACTACCGCCAGTTCACTGGCAGCGTGTACCTGCGGTATGTGTTCGGCGGTTCGAGCACCATCGGCGCGCCGGGCTTTGGCAGCGGGAGCGGCACCACGCTGAACCCGATGACTTCGCCCTATACGCCGTTGCTCTGACGCCGCCGGGCCGGGAAACCCCGGCCCGCGGCGCGAATCTCGGCCAGGGGATCCGCGCTCAGGGCGCTCAGGGCGCTCAGGGCGCTCAGGGCGCTCAGGCGGCGTCGGAACGCGCCACCGGCACGTTGGGCCACTCGTCGCGGCCCCACAGCGGCGCGCTTTCGTACTGCGCCACCCATTGCACGATGTCCTTGGCGGCCATCGGCATCGCGATGCCGTAGCCCTGGGCCAGCGTGCACCCCATGTTCAGCAGCGCCTCGCCCTGCTTGACCGTCTCCACGCCCTCGGCCACCGCGGTGAGGCCCAGCGCATGCAGCAGCGCCAGGATGCCCTGCACGATGGCGCGGTCCTGCCCGTTGTCGAGCATGCCGCGCACGAACGACTGGTCGATCTTCACGGCCGACACCGGCAGCTGGCGCAGGTACGTCAGCGACGAATAGCCGGTGCCGAAGTCGTCGATGGTCACGCCCACGCCCAGCGTCTTGCAGGCCTCGACGAACAGCGCGACGTTCGCGAACTGGCTGATGGCCGTGGTCTCGAGGATCTCGAGCTCGAGCATGCCGGCGCCCAGCTTCGGAAACTGCGACAGGTGGCGCGCCAGCCGGTCGACGAAGTCCCAGCGCATCATGTGGCGCGGCGCCACGTTCACGCTCACCGAGATCTGCAGGCCCGCCAGGCGCCACTGGTGCGCCTGCCAGAGGGCCGTGGCAATGGCCCAGTCGCCCACCTGCTCGACCAGCGCGTCGTCCTCGATGAGCGGCACGAACTGGATCGGCGGCAGCAGCCCGCGCTCGGGGTGCTGCCAGCGGATGAGCGCCTCGACACCCACCACCACGCCGCGCTGCATGTCGACCTTGGGCTGGTAGACCAGGAAGAACTCGCCCTGCAGCAGGCCTTCCTGGATGCGCTGGCGCTCGCGGATCACCTGCTCGTCGGCGCGCGCCTGCGGCGCGTCGAAGTAATGGACCTTGCCGTCGGCCGCGCGCTTGGCGAAGAAGGCCGCGTGCTGCGCCTGGCGCAGCGCGGTCTCGGGCGGCGGGCCGTTGCTGTCGAGCATCATGGCGCCGATGCTGGCGTCCAGGCTGCCGGGCTCGTCGCGCCAGGTCCAGGGCTCGGCCAATGCGCTCTGGATGCGTTCGAGCACCTGCGCGCATTGCGAGGTGCCGAGGCCGGCGAACACGGCCGCGAACTCGTCGCCGCCCACGCGGGCCATGACGCTCTCGCGCGGCAGCTGAGACTTGACGCGCCGGGCCACCTCTTCGAGCGCGGCATTGCCCGCGACCATGCCCAGGCGATCGTTCAGCTCGGCGAAGCGGTCGATGTCGATGTAGCAGACGGCGGCCAGGCGCTTGCCCGCGCGGGCCCAATCCGCCATGAGCGGGCGCAGCACCTCGTCCGGCGGAAGCCGTGCCGAGCCGTCGTAGTAGGACGGCAATGAGACTGGGGTTTGCTTGTTCGACAAGGGACTTTGTTTCCGGAAACTCGCGGACTATTGTTCTCCCAATTCGGCGCGTTCTGCGGTTTGGGGCCTTGAATTGTTACAGGCGCGGTGTGCGAACAACACTAGTGCATGCACGCAGGCGCTTACCAGCTCCCGCGATGGCCTTTCGGCCGGCCGAACGCCCTCCGGCTAGCCACAGTACGCACCGACGACGCGCCCCGAGGGCTCGACCTGCACGTTCAACCGCATCATGTCCTGCGCCGGGTCGGCCACGTCGGTGGCCAGCACGGTGCGCGCGGCGCGGGCACCGGCGCGCTGGCGCATTTCTTCCAGCAGCTGCTGGTTGGCCCGCAAACCCAGCCCGAAGCGCGCGGCGGCGGCCTGGCAGGTCTCGGGCGGCGCGGCGAAGCTCGGCGGCTCGGGCACCTCGGAGGTGAGCGGACGGTCCTTCGGCGGCGACTGGCAGCCCGCCAGCAGGGAAAGCAGGGCCAGGGTGGCGAGGGGCAAGCGCCATCGTTGCCGGCCGTTCGTCATGTGCATGGGTTCTTGCTCCTTGAAACTGGGCGCAAGCTTAGTCAACTTCGCGCGTGCCGCGGGCCGCAGGTTAAGGCAGCGGCCGTCGGCGCATCAACTAATTCACGTTGCGTGCGGCGTCGGCCCATGTTCGAGGCGTATGCTGAAAGCGACGCGCGCAGCCCCGGCCCACCGGCCGCACATTCCATGACCCCGCAGCAGCCTGCCTCCACCGTTTTCCTGATCGACGTCGACAACACCCTGCTCGACAACGACCGGGTCATCGCCGACCTTCGCACCCACCTCGAGGACGCCTTCGGCGCCGACAGCGCCAACCGCTACTGGAGCGCCTTCGAGCAGTTGCGCAGCGAGCTCGGCTACGTCGACTACCTCGGCGCCCTGCAGCGCTACCGCGCCGAGCAAAGCCGCAGCGGCATGAGCGACTCGCGCCTGCTGCTGATGTCGAGCTTTCTCATCGACTACCCCTTTGCCGACCGGCTCTACCCCGGTGCGCTGGAGGCGCTGAAGCACCTGCGCCGCCACGGCCCGACGGTGATCCTGTCCGACGGCGACGTGGTGTTCCAGCCGCGCAAGGTGCAGCGCTCGGGCCTGTGGGACGCCACCGAGGGCCGCGTGCTGATCTACGTGCACAAGGAGCAGATGCTCGACGCCGTCGAGGCGTGCCACCCGGCCAGGCACTACGTGATGATCGACGACAAGCTGCGCATACTTTCGGCCATGAAGGCCATCTGGGGGCCGCGTCTGACGACGGTCTTCGTGCGGCAAGGGCACTATGCGCTGGACACGCAGGCCATTGCCGCCTACGCCCCCGCCGACATCACCATCGAACGCATCGGCGACCTGATCAACTTCGACTTTCCATCGACATGAGCCAAGCCACCTCCTCCCTCGCGGCCAAGCCCGGCCAACCCGCGCCGATCGACCTGCTGGTCAACGTGCCGCGCCTGATCTCGGCCTACTACACCGGCCGGCCCGATCCGTCGGTGCCGAGCCAGCGCGTGGCCTTCGGCACCTCGGGGCACCGCGGCTCGTCGTTCGACAACGCGTTCAACGAATGGCACGTGCTGGCCATCAGCCAGGCCATCTGCGATTACCGCAAGCAGAACGGCATCGACGGCCCGCTGTTCCTGGGCATCGACACGCATGCGCTGTCGACGCCGGCCTTCAACAGCGCGGTGGAGGTGCTCGCGGCCAACGGCGTGGAGCTGATGCTCTCGAAGGACGACGAGTACACGCCCACGCCGGCCGTGTCGCACGCGATCCTGGTCTACAACCGCGGCCGGACGAGCGCCACCGGAGGGTTGGCCGACGGCATCGTCATCACGCCCTCGCACAACCCGCCCGAAAGCGGCGGCTTCAAGTACAACCCGCCCAACGGCGGCCCCGCCGGCACCGACATCACCTCGGCGGTGGAGGCCGCGGCCAACAGGATGCTGGCCAACAACCTCGAGGGCGTGAAGCGCATGCCGCTCGCGCAGGCTTTGCGCGCCTCGACCACGCACCGGCACGACTACCTGAACACCTACGTCGAAGACCTGGCCCAGGTGCTCGACATGGACGCCATTCGCGGCGTGAACATCGACCTGGGCGTCGACCCGCTGGGCGGCGCGGGCGTGAACTACTGGCCGGCGATTGCCGAGCGCTACAAGCTCTCGCGCCTGACCGTGCTGAGCCGCGAGGTCGACCCGACCTTCCGCTTCATGTCGCTCGACTGGGACGGCCGCATCCGCATGGACCCCTCGTCGCCCGACGCGATGCACAAGCTGATCGAGTTGAAGGACCGCTTCGGCATTGCCTTTGCCTGCGACACCGACCACGACCGCCACGGCATCGTGGCGGGCAGCACGGGGCTGATGCAGCCCAACAGCTACCTCGCGGTGATGATCGACTACCTCTACACGCACCGCCCGCAGTGGCCCGCGCAGGCGGCCGTCGGCAAGACGGTGGTGAGCAGCCAGATGATCGACCGCGTCGCCGCGCGGCTCGGGCGCAAGCTGTACGAGGTGCCGGTGGGCTTCAAGTGGTTCGTCGACGGGCTGGTCGACGCCTCGCTGGCCTTCGGCGGCGAAGAGAGCGCCGGTGCGACCTTCCTGCGCAAGGACGGCTCGGTGTGGACCACCGACAAGGACGGCATGGTGCCCGCTCTGCTCTCGGCCGAGATCGCCGCGCGCACCGGGCGCGACCCGGGCGAGCGCTACGCCGAGCTCACGCAGACGCTGGGCCAGCCGGTGTCCGACCGGGTGGACGCGGCGGCCACGGTCGAGCAGAAGAAGCGGCTGTCGAGCCTGTCGCCGGCGCAGATCCGCTCGACCGAGCTGGCGGGCGACAAGATCGTCAACGTGCTGAGCCACGCGCCGGGCAACGGCGCGGCCATCGGCGGCGTGAAGGTCGCCACCGAGAACGGCTGGTTCGCGGCGCGGCCTTCAGGCACGGAGAACATCTACAAGATCTACGGCGAGAGCTTCAAGGGCAAAGACCACCTGGCGCGCATCCTCGAGGAGGCGCAGCAGGTGGTGGATGGGGCGCTCTCCGGCAGCTGAACGCGCCATGCAAACGCTGGTGCTGCGGCTGAACCCCGGCGACGACCTGCGCGCGGCGCTCGACCTCGCGTTGACGCAAGGCGGCGCCGAGGCGGCGTTCGTGGTGTCGGGCATCGGCAGCCTGCGTGGGGCGAGCGTGCGGTTCGCGGGCGCCGAGTTGCCGGCGCGCATCGAGGGCGATCTGGAGATCCTCACGCTGGCGGGCAGCCTGTCGCCGGACGGCTCGCACATTCACATCAGCGTGTCGGACGCGCAAGGCAAGGTCTTCGGCGGGCATGCGGCGCCCGGCTGCGTGGTTCGCACCACGGCCGAGATCCTGGTTGCGGTGCTGCCCGGCTGGCGGTTCGCGCGCACGCACGACCCGCTCACCGGCTACGCCGAACTCGCGCCGCGCCAGGTTCGCTGAGTGCCCCAGAAGTCCTGACGCCATGACTCCCTGACGCTCAGGCTTCCAGCGACTCCACGCGCAGCGTGACCACCGCACCCGCCACCTCGGCGCGCGCCTGCAGCGCATGCACGGCCAGGTCGAGCGTGCCCTGCTCCACCGGACCGGTCAGCACCAGCACCTGCGCGCCCGCACCGGCTTTCTCGTCCGCCAGCGCGACCTGCCGCACGGGCACGCGCTGCTCCACAAGGCAGGCCGTCACCGCCTGGATGTGGCTGACGGCGGTGACCGGCACGCGCAGGTAGTGCGAGGTGTGCACGGCGGCGCGCGGCAGCACCGCCAGCGCATTGGTCGCATGCGCATGCACGCCGAGGTGCGGCACGTGGCGTGCGGCATCGACGCCGTCGAGGCGTGCCACGTCCACCAGGTCGGCGATCACGGCGGAGGCCGTCTGCTCGGAGCCGGCGCCCGCGCCGTAGTACATCGTGAGGCCGGCCGCGTCGCTCTTGACCATGACGGCGTTCATCGAGCCCTTCACATGGGCCATGAGGTGGTCGGCCGGCACCAGCACGGGCTGCACGCGCAGCTCGACGCCGGCCGCCTGCCGGCGCGCCACGCCCAGCAGCTTGATGCGAAAGCCCAGCTGCTCGGCGCAAGCCACGTCCACACCCTGCAAGGCGGTGATGCCTTCGATCTGCGCATCGGCAAAACGCAGCGGCATGCCGAAGGCATTGGCGGCGAGCAGGGTCAGCTTGTGGGCGGCGTCGATGCCTTCGATGTCGAAGGTGGGGTCGGCCTCGGCATAGCCGAGCGCCTGTGCCTGGGCCAGCGCGGCGGCGAAGTCGAGGCCTTCGTCGCGCATCTTGCTGAGAATGAAATTGGTGGTGCCGTTGATGATGCCGGCCACCCATTCGATGCGGTTGGCCGCCAGGCCTTCGCGCAGCGCCTTGATGATCGGGATGCTCACGGCCACCGCGCCTTCGTAGGCCACGGCCACGCCCTGCTCGCGCGCGGCGGCGAAGATCTCGGTGCCGTGCACGGCCAGCAGCGCCTTGTTGGCCGTGACCACGTGCTTGCCGTGCGCGATGGCGGCCAGCACCCAGTCGCGCGCCGCCCCGGTGCCGCCGGCCACTTCCACCACCACGTCGACGTCGGGATGCGTGGCCACCTGCATGGCGTCGGCCGTGAGCGCGACGCTGTCCCCCACGACGCCGGCCGCGCGCGCCAGGTTGCGCGCCGCCACTATCACCAGTTCTATCGGGCGGCCGGCGCGGGCCGCGATGTCGGCCTGGTTCCGCGCCAGCACCGTGAAGGTGCCCGAGCCGACGGTGCCGATGCCGATCATCCCCACGCGCAAGGTGCGGTTCACCGCGGGGCGGCTGTGCAAGGGCTCGAGGGATTCAACGGGATCGCGGTACATGGACATCTCCTGACGAAAAAAGAAAACCCAGCTGCCAGAGCTGGGTTCATTCGTTCGGGGAGAGAGCGATACACCAGGTGGCTGCCGAAACGGCCACCTGCGCGTGCTAGGTGGCCGCGGTGGTAATGGTGGTAATCATTCGAGCAACAACCATCGCCTGCACGGAAGCAGGCGGCATCATGCGGCCCATCAGGGCTGCGTTGGATGCGGGGTGGAAGTGGCTGGACATGAAGGGGCGGAGTGTACAGGAGCTCGGCCGCATGGGGCTCAGGGCGCGGCGGACAGCCGTTTTTCGAGCCACACGCTGTAGCGCGACAACCCGAAGCACAGCACCCAGTACACCGCCGCGATGAACAGGTAGCCCTCGAGGTAGAACGGCCGCCACGTCGGGTCGCCGCCCAGCGCCAGGCCCAGCGCGCCCGTCAGCTCGAACAGGCCGACCACGGTGACCAGCGAGGTGTCCTTCAGCGTGCCGACCACACTGTTGGTCAGCGCGGGCACGACCAGGCGCAGCGCCTGCGGCAGCACGATGTCGCGCTGCACCGGCCAGCGGCCGAAGCCCAGCGCCATCGCCACCTCGGTCTGCCCGCGTGGCACGGCCTGCAGGCCGCCGCGGATGATCTCGGCCAGGTACGCGGCCACGAACAGCGTGAGCCCGGCCAGCACGCGCACCAGCACGTCGGGCTGCCAGCCCGCGGGCCACAACAGCGGCAGCAGGAACGAGGCCATGAACAGCACCGAGATCAGCGGCACGCCGCGCACCAGTTCGATGTAGCTCGCGCTCAGCGTGCGCACCATCGGCCAACCCGAGCGCCGCCCCAGCGCCAGCAGCAGCGCGAGCGGAAAGGCCAATGCCAGCCCGACCACCGCCAGCCCGATGGTCAGCGGCAGGCCGCCCCATCGGCTGGTAGGCACATGCGCCAGGCCGAGCACGCCGCCGCGCATCAGCAGCACGAACAGCAGCAGCGCCGCAGCCCACAACGGCACCAGCCACCAGCGCCAACTGCGCGGCCAGGCGCTGAGCACCGTCACGACGGACAACACGACCACGGCGATGGCCGGGCGCCATTGCTCCTCGTACGGAAAACGCCCGAACAGCATCGGCCGCCACTTCTCGGCCACCACGCCCCAGCAGGCGCCGTGCTGCACCGCGCGGCAGGCTTCGGCGTCGGGCCGGAACACCGCATGCACGATGCCCCACTCGACGGCGTGGAAGCCGCCCCATGCAAGGACAGCCAGCAGCAGCACCGTGGCCAGCGAGCGCAGCGGTGAACCCCAGAGCTCGCTGCGCCACGCGATCGGGCCCTGTGCGATGCGCCTCATTGCCAGCCTCGCAGCGCGACACGCGCGTTGTAGCGGTTCATGCCGAAGGAGATCAGCAGCGACAGCAGCAGGTAGACCGCCATGATGATCGCGATGCACTCGAAGGCGCGGCCGTTCGAGCCGATGGTGGTGTTGGCCACCGACACCAGTTCCGGATAGCCCACGGCCACCGCCAGCGACGAGTTCTTGGTGAGGCTCAGCAACTGGTTGGTGAGCGAAGGCACGATCACCCGCAGCGCCTGCGGCAGGATCACGATGCGCAACTGCTGCACCGACGACAGCCCCAGCGCCTGCCCCGCCAGCACCTGCCCCTGCGACACCGACAGGATGCCCGCGCGCACGATTTCCGCCACGAACGCGGCCGAATAGAAGCTCAGCCCCGCGACGATGGTCACGTACTCGGGGCTCAGCGCGGCGCCGCCGGTCACGCCGAAATCACCGCGCTCGGGCCATTCGAAATGCGTGGGCCACCAGCCGCCCTCGCCCGCCACGGGCCACGGCACGCTCAGTCCACCCTTGCTCAGCCATACGCCCGGCAACAGTCGCACGGGCTCGGTCGGGTCGGGCAGCAAGTTGGCCATGGCGAAGGCCAGCATCAGCAACTGCACCAGCAGCGGCACGTTGCGCAGCAGTTCCACGTACGCGGTGCAGATGCCACGCAGCAGCACGTGGGGCGCGAGCCGGCCGATGCCGATCAGCGTGCCGAGCACCACCGAGAAGATGGCGGCCGGCACCGCCGCGCGCACCGTGTTGATCAGCCCTGCAAGAAACGCACGCCAGGAAGGCTGGCTCGCGTCGAAGTCGAGCCAGCCTTCGCTGATCGAAAAGCCCGCGGGTTCGGTGAGAAAGTCGAAGCCCGAGCGAACCCCGCGCGCGCGCAGCACCTCGAGCGCATGGTGGACCACCCAGATTGCGCCGGCCACCACGGCCAGCACCAGCGCCGCCTGGACGGCCCACGCCAGCCAGACCCCGCGGCGCGAGGCCCCGCCGTTCATCGAACCGGGGGTGCGTAGATCAGGCCGCCCTTGCTCCAGAGGTTGTTCGAGCCGCGCGGCAGCTTCAGCACCGACTTCGGCCCGACGTTGCGCTCGAACATCTCGCCGTAGTTGCCCACGGCCTTGATCGCGCGGAACGACCAGTCCTTGTCCAGGCCCAGCAGCTTGCCGAGGTCTTCACCAGTGCCGACCAGGCGCTGTTGCGCCGGGTCCTTGCTGTTGGCCTTGAGCTCGTCGGCATTGGCCTGCGTGACGCCGAATTCCTCGGCCTCGATGAGCGCGTTGGGCACCCACTTGGCAATGGCGAACCACTCGTCGTCGCCGCGGCGCACCAGCGGCGCGAGCGGCTCCTTGGAGATCAGCTCGGGCAGGATCAGGTAGTCGTCGGGGTTCGGCGCTTCCTTGTTGCGCAGGCCGGCCAGCGCCGAGGCGTCGGTCGTGAAGGCCTGGCAGCGGCCCGAGAAGAAGGCCTTGAACGAGGCCTCGAAGCTCTCGAACACCACGGTCTTCACCGGGATACCCTGCGCGCGGAAGTAGTCCGACACGTTCTTCTCGTTGGTGGTGCCTGACTGCGTGCAGATGGTCGCGTTCTTCAGCTGCTTGGCACTCGTCACCTTGAGCTTCTTCGGCACCAGGAAGCCCTGGCCGTCGTAGTAGGTGATGGTGGTGAAGTTGAAGCCCAGCGAAGCATCGCGGGTGAGCGTCCAGGTGGTGTTGCGCGCCAGGATGTCGATCTCGCCGGCCTGCAGGGCCGAGAAGCGCTGCTGCGAGTTGAGCGGCACGAAGTCGACCTTCTTGCCGTCGCCCAGCACCGCCGCGGCAATGGCGCGGCAGGTGTCGACGTCCAGGCCCGACCAGTTGCCCTGCGTGTCCGGTGCGGAGAAGCCCGCCACGCCGTTGGTCACGCCGCATTTCACGGTGCCGCGCTGCTTGACCGCGTCGAGCGTCTTGCCGGCGAAGGCCGGGGCGGCGGCGGCAAGCGCGACGACGGAAGCGGCTGCGAGCAAGGCCGGGCGGAATCGTTTGTTCATGGGTGTTCTCCTCAACAGTAAGCAAAAGGCAGTGTACGGGCCGACGCCGGACTCCGCCAAAGAACTCCGGGTTGGATGCATATGCATCGCAGGAAGTGACTGGAAGCACCGCAGTTTCACTACCATACGGCCCTCTCAACACTTCCACTGGAATCTACACAAATGGTCAAATCCGACGACACCGGCAAGTTCATCCTGCGCGTTTCGCTTGGCGTCCTGATCCTGCTGCACGGCATTGCCAAGCTGCAAGGCGGCGTCGGCTTCATCTCCGGCATGCTGGCCCAGCACGGGCTGCCGGGCGCGCTGGCCTACCTGGTCTACATCGGTGAAGTGGTGGCGCCCGTGCTGCTGATCATCGGGCTGTACACCCGGCCGGCCGCGTGGATCGTGGCCATCAACATGCTGGTGGCTTTTGCGCTGGTCCATGCGAAGGACCTGACCTCGCTCGGCAAGCAAGGCGGCTGGGCGCTGGAACTGCAAGGCATGTTCCTGTTCGCGGCGCTCGCCCTCGCCTTCATGGGCGGCGGCCGCTTCGCGCTCAGCAGCAAGTACAACTGATCCGGCTCAATCGTCGTCGGCGGCGTCGAGGCCCGGAAACAGGACCTCGGTGTAGCCGAAGCGCGAGAAATCGCGCACCCGCATCGGGTACAGCTTGCCCAGCAGGTGATCAACTTCATGCTGCACCACGCGCGCATGAAAGCCGGTGGCGACCCGGTCGATCGGGTCGCCGTACGGGTCGAACCCGGTATAGCGGATGTTGGCGAAGCGCGGCACCACGCCGCGCAGGCCCGGCACCGAGAGACACCCTTCCCAGCCCTCTTCCTCCTCGTCGCCCAGGGGCGTGATGACTGGGTTCAGCAGCACGGTGCGGGGCACCGGCGGCGCGTCGGGGTAGCGGGGGTTGACGATGTCGGTGCCGAAGATCACCAGCTGCTGGTCCACGCCGATCTGCGGCGCCGCGAGGCCGGCGCCGTTGACCGCATGCATGGTCTCGAACATGTCGCGCACCAGCAGGTGCAGTTCGTCGGTGTCGAAGGCGGCCACCGGCTGCGCGATGCGCAGCAGCCGGGGGTCGCCCATCTTGAGAATGTCGCGGATGGCCATGGCGGGATTATCGCGACAGCCTCACGCGCCCGCTTGCCAAGCGATCAGATCAATCAGGGAGGCGTCTGTCCCTTGGAGTCGGGCGAGGTCCACAGGCGCGCATTGCCGCGCGGCTGGGCGGGTTGCGCACCCGGCAGCACGGCCACCGGTGGACGGCCCCCTGGTGCCACGACCGGCGGCCGGCCACCGCCGTTCCAGTTCGGCGGGCGGCCCGCCGGATAGCCCGGACGCACCGCCGGATAACCCGGGCGGCCGTAGTAAGGACGATCGCCGTAGTACGGGCGGCGCTCGCGTTCGTAGTAGCCGCCGCCGTTGATGTACACCGGCGCAGGCGCCACGACCACCGGTGCCGGTTCGCTGTAGTAAGGCCCCGACGAATAGCCCCCGTTGTAGCCGCCCGCGTAGTACGGATCGCCGGGAACACCCACGCAGCCCGTCAGCAGCGCAACGCCGCCGAGTGCAACGCAGGCACCAAGAACTCGAATTTTTTGCATGAGGGACTCTCCTTGTGGCCTTCAGTTATCGTTCAACGCCAGGTTGTAGACCCTGTTGACTGCGCTCCGGTGAAGTCGCGTAACGGCGGGTAAAGAGAAGACCCCGGCGCTGCCTCAGGGTTCCCCGGCGGGCGGGATACCGTGGGCGAGGATCTCCAGCATACGCGCCTCGTCGATCACCTCGACGCCGTTCTCGCGGGCCTTGTCGAGCTTGCTCCCGGCCTCTTCCCCGGCCACGAGGTAATGGGTCTTCTTGCTGACGGAGCCGGACACCTTCGCGCCGGCTGCCTCCAATTTATCCTTCGCCTCGTCGCGGCCCAGCGTAGGAAGGGTACCGGTGATCACGAAGGTCAGGCCCGCCAGCGGCTTCGGCGCGCGCACGGCGGGCTCGCCCTCTTCCCACGTCAGTCCGCAGGCGCGCAACTGCTCGACCACCTCGCGGTTGTGCGGTTGGTCGAAGAAGGTGCGCAGGCTTTGCGCAACCACCGGACCGACATCGTTCACCTCGAGCAACTGCTCTTCGCTCGCGTCCATGATCGCGTCGAGCTTGCCGAAATGCCTGGCCAGTTCCTTCGCGGTGCTCTCGCCCACATGGCGAATGCCCAGGCCGAACAGAAAGCGCGGCAGCGTGGTCTTCTTCGAGGCTTCGAGCGCGTCGACCAGGTTCTTGGCCGACTTCTCCGCCATGCGCTCCAGCCCTGCCAGCGTGGTGAAGCCCAGCTTGTAGAGGTCGGGCAAGGTGCGGATCAGGTTGGCGTCGACCAACTGCTCGACCAGCTTGTCGCCCAGCCCTTCGACCTCGACCGCGCGGCGGGCCGCGAAATGCAGGATGGCTTCCTTGCGCTGCGCCGCGCAGAACAGGCCGCCGGTGCAGCGGTAGTCGACCTCGCCCTCTTCGCGCACGGCCTCCGAGTCGCACACGGGGCACTTGTGCGGCATGGTGAACTGCGCGCCGCGCTCGCCCTCGGGCTTGGCGAGGCTTTCGGGCACCACGCCCACCACTTCGGGAATCACGTCGCCGGCACGGCGCACGATCACCGTGTCGCCCACGCGCACATCCTTGCGGCGCGCCTCGTCTTCGTTGTGCAGCGTGGCGTTGGTCACCGTCACGCCGCCGACGAACACCGGCGCCAGCTTGGCCACCGGCGTGAGCTTGCCGGTGCGCCCGACCTGGATCTCGATGCCCAGCACCTCGGTCAGTTGCTCCTGCGCCGGGTACTTGTGGGCCACGGCCCAGCGCGGTTCGCGCGAAACAAAGCCCAGTTGGCGCTGCAGCTCGATGCTGTCGACCTTGTAGACCACGCCGTCGATGTCGTACGGCAAGGCATCGCGCTGGCGGCCGATGTTTTCATGGAACGCTATCAGTTCGATAGCGCCAGTCGCACGTGCGGTCTGCGTGGCGACCGGAAAGCCCCATGCATGGAACTGCTGCAGCCAGTCGAACTGCGTCGGGCAGTCGGGGCCGCCTTCGGCCGCGGGCGTGACCTCGCCCAAGCCATAGGCAAAGAAGCTCAGCGGCCGCGCCGCGGCAATCGCCGGGTCCAGCTGGCGCACCGCGCCGGCCGCGGCATTGCGCGGATTGACGAACACCTTCTCGTTCTTCTGCCCGTCCGCGATCTTCTGGCGCTGGCGCTCGTTCAGCGCATCGAAGTCGGCGCGTTTCATGTAGACCTCGCCGCGCACCTCGACCACGGGCGGCGCCTGGCCGTTCAGGCGCAACGGAATCTCGCGCACCGTGCGGATGTTCTGCGTGACCTCTTCGCCCACCTCGCCGTCGCCGCGCGTGGCGGCCTGCACCAGCACGCCGTGCTCGTAGCGCAGGTTCATGGCCAGGCCGTCGAACTTCAGCTCGCAGACGTACGAGACCTGCGGGCCGTCTTCAGCCAGCCCCAGCTCCTTGCGCACGCGCGCGTCGAAGGCGCTCGCGCCGCCGGGCGTGATGTCGGTCTCGGTGCGAATCGACAGCATCGGCACCTTGTGGCGCACCTTGGTGAAGCCGTCGAGCACCTTGCCGCCCACGCGCTGCGTCGGCGAATCGGGCGTGCGCAGGTCGGGAAACTCGGTCTCGATGGCCTGCAGGCGCTGGAACAGCTTGTCGTATTCGGCGTCCGGCAGTTCGGGCGTGTCGAGCACGTAGTAGAGATGGGCGTGCCGGTGGAGCTGTTCGCTCAGTGCGGCGGCTTCGCGTGCCGCTTCGTCGCGCGTCGTCATGGGGTATCTCCCGAAAATCGGAGTTAGCTGAAGAGGCGCCGTGCCAGCGGCGAGCCCGCCGCCAGGTCGCGCGCGTCGAGCGTGTCGTAGAGCTGCTCGAGGTCGGTGCCGATGACGTCCATGGTCTCCTCGCGCAGCAGCTGGCCGTCGCTGTCGGTGACCACGCCGTCCATTTCGCGCGCCAGCGTGGCGGCGATCTCGCGCATGCGGTCGAAGGGCTGCTCGCCGCGGTCGACCTGCGGCACGTCCAGGCTCAGGCTGAGCTCGCGGATGGCCGACTGGGCCGGGTCGTCGGCCAGCGCGGCCTGCGTGTCGAAGGCCAGCCCAAGGATCGGCGGCAGGCCGGCCTCGCTGGTCGGCAGCACCATGCGCCCCGGAATGATGCCGGCCACGAAGCCCAGCCGCGCGGCGTTCTGCTGCACGTAGCCGGGGCTCCAGGCCGCATGCAGCGCGCGCAGCACGAAGCCCAGTTGCGCGTCATGCGCACTGGCGAACTGGTCGAGCTCGCGGGCACGCGCCACTTCGTCGAGCATCTCGGGGAATTCGGGTGCGCCGTTCACGGCGTCGGCAAAGGCCTGCGCCTTGACCACGAACTCGGAGTATTCGATCTCGTTGAGCGCGCCGGTGCGGTTGGCCAGCTGCACGCCGACCTGGAACGCGCTGTAGCGCTGGCCGGCCACGGGCGGCTCCCACTGGCCGTTGTGTTCGTTCAGGCCTTCGATGGCCACCGGCTTGCTGCCCGCGCGCCGGGTCGGCGGCATGGCGGCGATGGCGGCGTCGCCCGAGGCCAGGCCGTCGAGCGAGATGGGCGCGATCACGTCGATCAGCGGGTCGAGCCCGCCGCGACGGTCGCCCGTGGGCACGGGCACGCCACTGGGTGCCGGCAGGTCGGGGTCGAACAGGGGTTCGTGGCGGTCGGCGCTCGAGACCTGGTTCGGGTCGACGTGCAGCCGCGGCTCCCCGTCGCCGCCCGACGCCGACATGGCGCGCTCGGCTTCGTCCAGCGCGATGTCGACCGCGTCGGGCTGGCGCGGCGCGTTGCGGCGCGACATCAGCGTGTTGAAGGCGACGACGGCCGCGAGAACGAGGCCACCGAGGATGGCCAGGGCAAGGGTGAGATTGCTCATGGTGCCGCGCGGCTCAAGCGGCTTCGACCATCGAGACCGCCGACTCCATGTCGACCGCCACGATGCGCGACACGCCCTGCTCCTGCATCGTCACGCCGATCAGTTGCTCGGCCATTTCCATGGCGATCTTGTTGTGGCTGATGAAGAGGAACTGGGTTTCGCGGCTCATGGCGGTCACGAGTTTGGCATAGCGCTCGGTGTTCGCGTCGTCCAGCGGCGCGTCCACTTCGTCGAGCAGGCAGAAAGGCGCCGGGTTGAGCTGGAAGATCGCGAACACGAGCGCAATGGCCGTGAGCGCCTTCTCGCCGCCCGACAGCAGGTGGATGGTCTGGTTCTTCTTGCCGGGTGGCTGCGCCATCACCTGCACGCCGGAGTCGAGGATCTCGTCGCCCGTC
The DNA here is from genome assembly GCF_900115445.1 of Variovorax sp. OK605. NCBI lineage: Bacteria > Pseudomonadati > Pseudomonadota > Betaproteobacteria > Burkholderiales > Comamonadaceae > Variovorax > Variovorax sp. OK605. Next base: position 118,945 of record NZ_FOWL01000001.1, on the reverse strand, counting down.
ATCATCAGCTTGGCATTGCCGCCGCCGAAGAGCTCCGGGAACATGCGGCTGAAGTGGTCGTTGACGATCTTGAAGGTGCCGCCCAGCAGTTCGCGCGTTTCGCCGTCGATCTTGCGGATGGCGTCTTCGAGCGTGCCGATGGCTTCGTTCAGGTCGGCCGACTGTGCGTCGAGGAAGGTCTTGCGCTCGCTGGCAATGGCCAGTTCGTCGAGCGCGGCCAGGTTCACCGCGCCGAGCGCGACCACTTCGCGGTTGAGGCGGTCGATTTCGCTTTGCAGGCCCGTGAGCTTGACCTTGTCGGTCTCGATCGACTGCTCGATGGCCTCGAGGTCGGCACCGGCGTCGTCCAGCAGTTGCTGGTATTGCTCCACGCCCAGGCGCGCGGCCTGTTCCTTGAGCTGGAATTCGGTGATGCGCTGGCGCAGCGGATCGAGTTCGCGCTCGAGCTGCAGGCGGCGCTCGTCGCTGGCGCGCAGCTTGAGCGTGAGGTCGTCGTACTGGCTGCGCGCCGAGCCCAGCGCGGCTTCGCGTTCGAGCTTGAGCGCCAGCGCGTCCTGCAGGCCGGCTTGCGCGGCGGCGTCGGAGAGCCGGCCCAGTTCGGCGCGGGCACGCTCGTCTTCGTCGGTGAGCGACACCACCTGCTGCGCCGCGGTTTCGATGGAGCGGTTCAGCTCGCCCCGGCGGGCTTCGAGCGTGCGCTGCGAGAAGGTGGCTTCCTGCGCCTGACGCTCGAGGCTGCGGTGCTGTTCGCGGCTCGCGTTCAGCGCGCGTCCGGCGTCGATGACGCGCTCGTCGAGCTGTGCATGGCGCTCCTGGCTGTCGGCCAGTTGCATGTCGAGCTCTTCGAAACGGCCTTCGGCGGCCATGCGGCGCTCCTGCAGTTCCTCGAGCTGGGCGTCGACCTCGCCGAGGTCGTTGGCCAGTTGCTCGCTGCGGGCGCGGGTCTGTTCGGCCAGCTGCGTCATGCGCAGCGTCTCGACCTGCAGCTCGTGCGCGCGCGATTGGGTTTCGGCGGCCTCGCGGCGTGCGGTCACCAGGCGTTGCGCGGCGTCGCCGTAGGCGGCCTCGGCGCGGATCAGCGCGGTGCGCGCTTCTTCGTTGATGAGCGTCTGGGCGCGCAGCTGGCGCTCCAGGTTTTCCATTTCCTGCTGGCGGGCCAGCAGGCCGGCCTGTTCGGAATCGGGTGCGTAGAAGTTGACGCTGTGCGCGGAGACGGCATGGCCGCTCTGCACGTAGATCATTTCACCGGGCTGCAGCGTGGCACGCGCGGCCAGTGCCTCCTCGAAGCTCGCGGCGGTGTAGCAGCCGTGCAGCCAGTCGGTCAGCAGGGCCTGCTGGCCGGCGTCGTTCAGCCGCAGCAGGGCCGACAGGCGCGGCAGCGCGGCCGTGCCTTCGGGCACGCCGGCAGCGGGCGGGCTGTAGAAAGCGAGCTTGGCGGGCGGCGCGTCGTTGCCGAAGGCACGCACCATCTCCAGGCGGCTGACCTCGAGCGCGCCCAGGCGTTCGCGCAGCGCGGATTCGAGCGCGCTCTCCCAGCCCTGCTCGATGTGGATGCGGCTCCACAGGCCCTGCAGGCCGTCCAGGCCGTGCTTGGCGAGCCAGGGCGCGAGCTTGCCGTCGGTCTTGACCTTTTCCTGCAGCGCGCGCAGCGCTTCGAGGCGGGCCGAGAACTCGGCATGGCGCGCGCCTTCGGTGTTGACGGCCTGCTGCTTCGTGCGGCGGTCGTCGTCGAGCTGCGGCACGGTTTCCTGCAGTTCCTGCAGGCGCGCATCGGCTTCGCTGGCGGCCTCCTGCGCGGCGGCGTGCTGCTCCTGCATGTCGAGCAGGCGGGCTTCGTCGGGCGCGGCCAGCGCGTTCTGGTCGGCGCGCAGGCGTTCGCTGCGCTGCGTGAGCTGGCGGCTTTGTTCCTCGATGTTGCGCTGGTCGGCGGCCAGCACCTGGATCTGCTGCTGCACCTGCGACACGGTCGTGCGCTGGGCGTTGGCCTCGTCCTGGGCGCGCTGCACGGCCTCTTCCAGATCGGGCATGCGCGCGTCGTGTTCCTCGAGCTGCGCGGCCAGCAGAATGGCCTGCTCCTCGGCGTCCACGCCGGCACCGGCCAGCGTCTCGATCTCGGCTTCGGCTTCCTCGCGGCGGCGGCCCCACTGGCCCATCTGCTCGCGCAACTGCACCAGGCGCTGTTCGACGCGCTGGCGGCCCTCGACCACGAAGCGGATCTCGCCCTCGAGGCGGCCGACTTCGGCGCTGGCCTCGTAGAGCTTGCCCTGCGCCTGGTTGACGGTGTCGCCGGCGCCGTAGTGGGCCTGGCGCACGGTTTCGAGCTCGGCTTCGATGTGGCGCAGGTCGGCCGTGCGCGACTCCAGGTCGTTGATGGCCTTCTCGGAGTCGTTCTTGATCTTGGCCTGGTCGGCGTTGCTTTCGCTGCGCTTCAGAAACCACAGCTGGTGCTGCTTCTTCGTGGCGTCGCCCTGCAGCGTGTTGTAGCGCGCGGCCACCTCGGCCTGCTTCTCGAGCTTCTCGAGGTTGGCGTTGAGCTCGCGAAGAATGTCCTCGACCCGCGTGAGGTTCTCGCGCGTGTCGCCCAGGCGGTTCTCGGTTTCGCGGCGGCGCTCCTTGTACTTGGAGACGCCCGCGGCTTCTTCCAGGAACAGGCGCAGCTCTTCGGGCTTCGATTCGATGATCCGGCTGATCGTGCCCTGGCCGATGATGGCGTAGGCCCGCGGGCCGAGGCCCGTGCCCAGGAACACGTCCTGCACGTCGCGCCGGCGCACCGGCTGGTTGTTGATGTAGTAGCTGCTCGTGCCGTCGCGCGTGAGCACGCGGCGCACCGCGATTTCGTTGAACTGGTTCCACTGGCCACCGGCGCGGTGGTCGGCGTTGTCGAACACCAGTTCCACGCTCGAGCGGCTGGCCTGCTTGCGCGTGGTCGTGCCGTTGAAGATCACGTCCTGCATCGACTCGCCGCGCAGCTCCGACGCGCGCGATTCGCCGAGCACCCAGCGAACCGCATCCATGATGTTCGACTTGCCGCAACCGTTGGGCCCGACCACCCCGACCAGTTGCCCCGGCAGCAGGAAGTTGGTGGGTTCGGCGAACGACTTGAAGCCCGAGAGCTTGATGGAATTAAGACGCACGACTTGTCGGCCTGGCTTGGCTGTAGCGCCAAGGTATTGATTTGTAAGGAAAATTGCACGGGCCTGCAGCTTGCAGCAGGCCGCCGCCCCAGCCGTGGATGATAACGTCAGGGCATGAGCGATTCCCCGGTTTCTCCCCTCGCCATTCGACGTGGCTGCCTGCTGGCGGGCATGGCTGCGCTGCTCGGTCTTGCAGGCTGCTCGTCGATGCACGACACCCAGCGTGCCGAGCCCTACAACAACCAGGAGTGGCTGCAATCCGGCGCCAACCGCATCGCCAACCTGTCGTTGCGCGACAACCTGCAGTCGGTGCGGCGCGTGCAGAGCACGCTGTACAAGCGCAACCCGCGCGAATGGCGCAAGTCGGCCGCCAGCATGGACGAAGCCACCCAGCGCGCCTGGGACGCCGTGCTCAAGGGCCCGCCGCTGCCCGAACTCAAGGGCGCCACCGGCATCGACGCGATCCGCCTGGCCTTCGACACCGGCCCGCAGGGCTACCAGGGCGACCGCGTGGCCGCGCTGGTATACGGCTGGACCAGCATGCTCAAGCAGGCCAACGGCGACACCTGGGACCAGACCATGGTCGACGGCGTGAACGCCGAGAACAGCTTCCGGGCCGCGCGCAACTTCGAGATTTCGCTCTGGCTCATCTCCTCCAAGACCGGCCCCGACGGCCAGCCGCTGCTGCTGGCCACCGAGATCAGCGACCGCGGCCGCAACCTCGTGGCCGACCGCGAACTGTCGAAGGTGGTGGCGCGGCTCGACCTGCTGGCCGCGCAGGCCGACGAGAAATACCGCCGCGCGGCGCTCGACTTCGGGCAGAACTGGGTGATGGGCGTGGTCATGCCCTTCTTCACGCTGGTGCCCAAGTAAGCCCGGGCCCGTGAGTCCGTGAAGCCCGCGCGAAGCGAAATGGCACACTGTCAGTTGCGGAAAGCTATTTCCGAAATTGCCATTTGCGGTAATATATTTCCGTGGACAAGCAAGCCCTCATCACCGCCCTGACCGCGCGCCGCGAGGCCGCCGGCATCTCGAATGCCGAGATCGCGCTGCGCTCGGGGCTCACCGAGCGTTCGGTGCGCAACGCCTTGAGCCTGCGCGGCAACCCGCAGCTGTCGTCGCTGCTGGCGCTGGTCGACGCGCTCGGGCTCGAGCTGCAGCTCGCGCCCAAGGGCTTCGGCGAAACCACGGCCACCGACCCCGGCTACCGCCCGGTGACCACGCGCATCGGCCATGCGGTGGCGCAGGCGCCCTCCCCGCCGTACGCCAAGCGGCGTCCCCCGCCGTCCTCGTCATGAACGTCAAGATCCTCGAGATCGCGCTTGGCGCCAGGCGCTTCGGCAAGCTGTTCCAGTACGCCGACCTGTGCCGCTTCGTCGCCGAACCCGAGCTGGTCGCCAACCCGCCGGCCGACGTGCTGTCGCTCTCCATGGTGGCGAGCGACCCGGCGGCCCAGTCGGCGTTGTGGAGCGACGTCAAGAACCCGCTGTTCAACGCCCAGGGCGGCCAGTTGCCCAGCTTCTTCCAGAACCTGCTGCCCGAGGGCGTGCTGCGCAGCCACATCGCGCAGTTGCGCGGCTGCCTGGAGAACGACCATTTCGAACTGCTCGCGGCCTGCGGCGGCGACCTGCCCGGCGCGGTGAGCGCCAGGCCGGTGACGGTCGACCGCGGCACGCTGCAACGGCTCATCACGCAGGACCAGGACGCGCTGGAGATGTCGGTGGTCGAGCTGCCGCTGCCGCAGGGCATCTCGGTGTCGGGCGTGCAGCCCAAGCTCGGCCTGCGCCGCCAGGGTGGGCGCTACGTGGCGCGCACGCGTGCCGGCGCCAGCACGCGCGTCATCGCCAAGCTGCCGGTGGCCGGGCGGCCGCACATGCCGCAGCTCGAGATGCTGTCGCTGCAGATGGCGGGCGCGGCGGGCGTCGAGGTGTGCCATGCCGAACTCGCCCCGCTGTCGGCCATTGCCGCGGAGCACAGCTATGCGCTGCCCGACGAGCCCGAATTCCTGGCGGTCACGCGCTTCGACCGCGACGGCGCGCGCCGCATCCACTTCGAAGACTTCGCGCAGGTGCTGGCGATCGACCCGATGCGCAAGTACGGCGCGAGCTACCTCGACATGGCACTGGCCATGCGCGCCTTCCCGTCGCTGGGCGACGAAGCGGTGCTCGAACTCGTGCGGCGGCTCGTGGTGAACGACCTGCTCGGCAACCCCGACGCCCACCTGAAGAATTTCGGGGTGCTGTATCCCGACGGCGTCGCGCCGCGCTTGGCGCCGGCCTATGACATCGTGGCCTATGCCGCTTTGCAAGGGGTCGAAGGCCACGCGCTGCCGCTGCTGCCCGCCGCTTCCAGCACGGCCAGGCGGGTGGCCCTGTTCACGCCGGCCAACATGCGCGCCTTCTGTTTCTCGACCGGGCTGCACGAGCCGCTGGTGCGCCGCATCGTCGCGGACACCGCGCGGCTCGCACGCGAAAAGTGGCCCGCGATGATCGACGCCTCGACCCTGCCCGCGCCCTGGAAGAAACGGCTGCAGCAGCGCTTGCAGGCACATCCCTTGCTGCAATCGATGCGCAAGCGGGGCAAATAACCCATTGAAGCCCGATCGAAGCCTGATCAAGGCGCATCCGAAAAATCACACCCCTAGAATGATCCGGCCCTCCACCCCTCAACCCATTCGAGGCAGCAGCAACTCATGAGCTCCATCAATTTCATCGGCGGCGAAAAAGGCGGTGTCGGCAAGTCGGTCACGGCACGCGTGCTGGCGCAATACTTCATCGACCACAGCCGGCCGTTCGTGGGCTTCGACACCGACCGCTCGCACAGCTCGTTCACGCGCTTCTACGAAGGCTTCGCCTCGCCCGTGGTGGTCGACAGCTTCGAAGGCCTCGACACCGTGGTCAACGGCTTCGAGACCAACCCGCAGCAAAGCGTGATCGTCGACCTCGCGGCGCAGACGCTGGCGCCGCTGTCGCGCTGGATCAAGGAATCGGACCTGTTCGACGTGTTCGCCGAGATCGGCGTCACGGTCAACTTCTGGCACGTTCTGGACGACGGCAAGGACTCGACCGACCTGCTCGGCACGCTGATCGACACCTTCGGCAACCGGCCCAACTACATCGTGGTGCAGAACTATGGCCGCGGCAGCGACTTCGGCATGCTGCTGGGCTCGCAGTCGCTCTCCAAGGCGACGGCGAACGGGGCGCGCGTGATCGCCCTGCCGCGCCTGCACGACGCGAGCATGCGCAAGATCGATGCGCAGAACACGAGCTTCTGGAAGGCCGTGAACGACCGCGAAGGCGCGCATGCCCTGGGACTGCTGGAGCGCCAGCGCGTGAAGTCGTGGCTGGCCACGGCCTACGCGGCGTTCGATACCTTGCCGTTGTGACGCTGTGAATCTTCGAGGCCCGGCGCGGCGTTGACGCCGGCGGCCCTCACCCTCACCTTCTACCTCTCCCGGCGGGAGAGGGAGCAACTCAAATCATCCCGCCGTTGATCGAGATGACCTGCCCCGTGATGTAGGCGGCCTCGTCGCTCGCCAGGAATGCGGCCAGCGCGGCCACTTCCTGCGGCGTACCGGCGCGCTTCACCGGCACCATCTGGTTGATGACCGCCGGGTCGAACACGGCGTCCGCCATCGGCGACGCGATGATCCCGGGTGCGATCGCATTCACCGTGACGCCGCGCGACGCCACCTCGAGCGACAGCGCCTTGGTCGCGCTGTTCAGCGCGCCCTTGGCCGCGGCATAGTTCACCTGCCCCTTGTTGCCCGCGATCGCGGCCACGGACGAGATGTTCAGGATGCGGCCCCAGCGCGTGCGCATCATCGGCAGCAGCAACGGCTGCGTGACGCGGAAGAAGCCGTTGAGCGACACGTCGATCACCTTGTGCCATTGCGCAGCGCGCATGCCGGGCAGCACGGCGTCGTCGTGCACACCCGCGTTGTTGACCAGGATCTGCACCGGCCCGGCTTCCAGGATGCGCGCGGTGGCGGCCGCGCAGGCCTCGTCGCTGCACAGGTCGAACACATGGCATTCCGCCTTGCCGCCCGCCGCCGCGATCGACGCGGCCAATTGCTCGACGGCCTCGGGCCGCGAATTCGCGTGCAGCAGCACCGTGGCGCCATCGCGCGCCAGGCGTTGCGCCATGGCCGCGCCGAGCGCGCCGCTCGCGCCGGTGATCAGTGCGCGTTTTCCTTCGAGACTCATGGCGATGGGGTGCTTTCTGTGGCCAGCGGCGTGTTGAGGACGACCACGGCACGGCCTTCGGCCAGCACGCGGCTGTCGTCGGCCGTCACCGTGAACGCATAAAGAATCTGGCGGTCGTCGCCCGACAGGCGCTGGGCGCGCACCTGCAGCGCGCCGGGCACGTCGTCCAGCCGCGCTACCGCCAGCTTGACGTTGCGCGCGCTCGCCAAAAAGCCGGCCGAAGGCGTGCTGCCCTCCGCGGCCAGCAGCCCGCCGTGCAGCGCCATCGCCTGCGCCGCGTACTCCACGGCGTTGGGCGCGAGCAGGCCGCTTTCGGTGCGCAGCGGGTTGTCGGCCTGCGCGTGCGTGGTGGTGCTGCAATGGATGGCGTCGGCGTCCCAGCTTTCGAGCCGCTCCAGCAGGCACATGCTGCCGCTGTGCGGAATGCGCCGGGCGATGCCGTCGCGGTCGAGCGTCTGCGGCGCGGTCATGCGGCGGGGTCCAGGTCGGCCACCAGCAGCACGTTGGCAAAGGGCGTGCCTTCGCTCATCGGCATGCTCTGCACGCGGAATCCCAGGCGCTGCAGCAGCGCGGTCCATTCGGCCAGCGGGCGGCCCCAGGTCGGCGAAACCTTGTGGCCGCGAATGCGCGTGACGGTGCGGTCGACCCACTGGCTGATCGCAAAGCCGCGGCGGCTCGACGCATCGCCCACGCGCAGCAGCAGCCGCGCCTGCGGGTTGCCGCCGCGGCGCAGCGCGTCGCGCACCCGCACGAGCACGCCTTCCTGCGCCTCGAGGTCCACGTAGTGCAGCACGTCGAGGATCACGACGAGGTCGCAGTCGGGCAGGTTCGCCGAGCACATGTCGGCGCAGAGCAGCCGGGGCGCGGGCAGCAGATGGCCGATGGAGGCTTCGGCGCGCGCCACGTCCTTGGGCATCAGCTCGATGCCGGTGTAGTCGGCGCGCTCCGGCGTGGCGGCCCACGACGCCGGCCAGCGGCCCTGCTTCTGCATGACGCTCATCGACGCCAACAGGCTCGCGAACAGGCCCTGCCCGCAGCCGATGTCGACCACGCGCCGGTGCTGCGCACCGATCAGCCCGCGTTCGAGCAGCCCGCGAAACACCGGGTCGCGTCCCAGCTTGCCGCGCGCGAAGTGCCAGGCGAAGCTGCCGCCTTTCTTGTAGGGAACGGTCGCGGCCTCGTGCAGCTCGCGCCAGGCGGTGTCCGTCGAAGACGACGGCGACATCACGGCGCTCATGCTTTCAGGCCCTCGGGCAATGTGACAGCGCGCAGTCCATCGGCGCGCAGGCGTTCGAGCAACAAGGGCAATACCTCCAGCAAAACGGGTTGTCCTTCGGCCGTGCGCGCGGCGTTGCCGTCGTGCAGCAACAGGATGTCGCGGGCCTGCAGGTCGCGGCTCAGGCGCGCCATCACCTTGGCGGCGTCGCCTTCGCGCGTGTCGAAGCCGCGCCGCGTCCAGCTCACGAGCGAAAGGCCGAGGCGGTGCAGCACGGGTTCGAGAAAGGGGTTGCGCAGGCCGGCCGGCGCGCGGAAACAGGTCGGGCGCTGGCCGGTGATGTCGCTCAGGATGTCCTGTGCGCGCGCGATCTCGGCCGCGAAACCGCGTGGTCCGAGAAAGGAAAAATTGTGCCGGTGCTGCGCCGTGTGGTTCTGGATGCTGTGGCCGCGCGCGACGATCTCGCGCGCCAGCTCGGGGTGCGCCAGCACGCGCTCGGCAATGCAGAAGAAGGTGGCGCGCTGGCCGTGCGCGTCGAGCAGGTCGAGCACGCGCGGCGTGACCTCGGGCTCCGGCCCGTCGTCGATGGTGATCGCCACTTCGCGCCGCGCCGCCGCCGCCTCGGGCAGCCGCGTGACGTTCGGCCCCAGCAGGTTGCTGCGCGGCGTCAGGCCGGCGCCGGTGATCAGCGCGTGGTTCAACACGATGGCGCCCACGGCCCAGGGCCATGCGCCCGGCACCAGCACGCCCGCGCCGATGGCCGCGACGTGCCACGCCGCGCTGGCGCGGATGGCCGTCGGCCAGGGCCAGGATTCGGTGCGGGTCGAAGCGGATGCGGTGGACATGGAAGCGGATTTTCCCATCAGGCACGCGGGGCCGGCGAACCCTGCGGCGGCGTCACGCGCCGCGCAAAAGCCGCCGACAACAGCAGCGCCAGCAAGGCGCCCGGCGCCACCACGCGGCCGATGGACGACAGCGCCGGAATGTCCGAGATCGCGATCAGCCCGAACGACACCACGGTTGTCAGGTTGGCCAGCATCAGCGACGCCAGCGTGTCTTCGTCGGCACGCCCCGTGGTGCGCAGCTGGTCGAAGAACAGCGCGTAGTTGGAGCCCACCGCCACGATCAGCAGCAGCCCCACCAGGTGCAGGATGCCCAGGGCCGCCTGCAGCACGGCCATGCCGCCCAGCGTGAGCACCACCGCGAACAGCAGCGGCTGGCACACGGCCACCAACCGGCGCCACGAGCGCAGGTAGATGCCCAGCAGCACCACCACGGCCAGCGCGCCGAGCAGCACCTGCACGAAAGCCTCGTGCAGGTAGCGCTGGTACAGCCCCGCGAGCTCGCGGCCGACATCGACCACCTGCACTTCGGGCAACCCGGCCAGCGCGGCTTCGAGGCGGCCCTGGTCGAACTTGGCTCCCGGGTGCAGCACCAGCAGCGTGCCCCAGCCGCCGCCGGGGCGCTGGTACATCAGCGTGTTGAGCACCGAGCCCAGCGGCCCGTCGGCCAGGTCGGCGCGCTGCACGGGCGCGAGCTTGCGCGCCGCTTCCACGTCGTCCAGGAAGGGGCCGAGGCGCGAGGCCGGCAGCGGCAGGCCCTTGGTGGCCTCGCCGAGGTTGGCGCGCAGCGTGTCGGCATTCGGCAGGCTGGCGATGCGCGCCGCCTGCGTCTGCATGCTCGGCAGCACGCGGGTGACGGCTTCGTAGCCGACGAGTTCGCCCTTGTCCACCAGCGCGTCGAGCCGGGCCGCGGCGGCCTCGGTGTTGCGCAGCGCGGCCTGTTCGTCGTTGCCGTAGGCCACGACCAGCACGCCGCCGTCGCTGGCGCCGATGTCGTTGCGCAGCGTTTCGTCGAGCTGTTGCGCGGCCTTGGGCACCGGGCTCATCGCGCCAAGGTCGGCGCGCCACAGGTGGCCGCCCTGCCACAGCACCAGCGCCAGCGCGGCCACGCCGAGCGCGGCCAGCGGCCAGCGCAGGCTGGGCAGGCCGCGCACCAGCGCGCCAGCCATCTGCGCCATGTACTTGCGCATGCCCATGCCGGTGGCGCCGTCGGGTGCCAGCATCGGCAGCACGTAGCGGGTGGCAAGCGCCGCCGAGACCAGGCCGGCAATGGAGAACACGCCCAGCTGCGCCAGCCCCGGGAAGCCCGAGAACACCAGCGCCGCGAAGCCGCACACCGAAGTCAGCAGGCCCAGCCGCACGGTGGGCCAGTTCAGGTCGCGCCAGCGGCGCCAGCCGGTGCCGGCCACGGCGGCGCCTCGTGCCTGGATCAGGTAATAGATGGCGTAGTCCACCGTCTCGCCGATCAGCGTGCTGCCGAAGCCCAGCGTGAGCCCGTGCACCGAACCGAACACCACGCTCACGCTCGCCGTGCCGATCACCACGCCCGTGGCCACCGGCAGGAAGGCGATGACCAGCGCGCGCGGTGAGGCGAAGGCCAGCAGCAGCAGGCAGCCCATCACGATGCCGCCCACCACCGCGAGGTGCATGGCTTCGGTCTTGATCTTGTCGCGGCTCATCACCGAGAACACCGGCGGGCCGCTGAGCAGCAGCTTGGGGGCATCGGCGCCCATGTCGCGCGCGGCGGCCTCGTAGGCGGCATGCACCCGGGCGATGGCCACGGCCTGCGCGTCGAGGTCGCTGCCGGCGGCGCGCGTGGTGGCGATCATCAGCGCGCGCGGCGCGCTGCGCGACATCCACACGCCGTCTTCGCTGCGCGGCGCGCTCGCGGGCATCAGCTCCATGGCGATGCGCTGCGTCTCGCCGGTCGGATCGCGGTCGAGGAACGGCTTGACGACGTTGCCGGCCGGGGTGCCCAGCATCGACAGGGTTTCGTTGATCGCGTCGCGCAGGCCTTCGGTGCTGAACTGGCCGGGCGTGACGCCGGGCGACAGCTGGTAGCGGTGCTGGAACACCCAGGTGCCCGCGTCGCTCCAGTCGCTGACGTCGCCGTTCTGGACCAGGTCGAACAGCTTGCTCTCGCGCATGTCCTTGGCCACCGCGCGCGACACGGCCGCGCGTTGCTCGGTGCTGCCGCCCTCGATGCCCAGCATGAGCGTGCGCGAGGCCACGCCGCTTTGCAGCTGCTCGATGAGCACGCGCTGGCGAACGTCGGGGCTCTTGGGCAGGAAGGCCGAGAGGTCGGCGCCGATCTGCGTGCGGGCGATGATCACCGCGCCGCACAGCAGCACCAGCAGCCATGCCAGCAGCACGACCGCCCGGCGCGACCAGCTCGGCGGGCCGTCGGTCTGCGGCGCCGTCACGGCGTGGTGCGTCCGGGGGGGCCGGACGGAGCCATGGCCGCCGGTGCGGCCGGCGCCGTTGCGGCCGGTGCGGCGCCCGGCGTGATGTTCATCGACGAGCGGTCGCCGCCGACGAACTCCATCTCGAGCGCGAGCACGTCGCTCGCGCGGCCGCTGATGCGCATGCTGCGCACCTGCGCGGCCAGCCGGCTGTCCAGCGGCACGAGGTCGAGCGTCCACTTGGCCGGCGAGCCCGTCACCGTGCTCTTGAAGTAGCGCTGCAGCGTGGCGCCGTCACCGGTGAGCGTGCCGCGCATGGCTTCGACCAGGCCCAGCAGCTCGGGCATGCTGTCGAGTGCCAGCGTGCGGTTGCGGCCGCCGCGCGACAGCGTGAGCGTGTTGCCCTCGACCGCCATGGTCTCGATGCGCGGCGACAGCGTGCGGCGCACCAGCTTGTCGGGCGCGTCGAAGCTCAGCGTGCCGCTGGCGTCGAGCGGGCCTTCGAGGCCGTGCACGAAGCGTTGTTCGGTGAAGCGGGCCTCGCCGCTCTTCTGCTTGGCCAGCAGGCTCATCAGTTCGGGCAGGTCGAAGGCCGCCCAGGCCGGTGCCGCGCCCAGCGTCAGGGCCAGCGCCAGCACGAATGCCTTGCCAAGCGAGTCAAGCCGCATCTTCGAGCCAGAAATCATGAAAGTTGAACCAGTTGTAGGGGTACGCGCGGCACAGCGCCTCCAGGCGCGCCACGTAGGCTTCCACCGCCGCGCGGATGCGCGCTTCGCGCTCCTCGGGGCTGGTGGCACGCTCGCGGAAGTCGGCCAGCGGGTCGAACCGGACATCGTAGCGCCCGCCTCCGCCATAAAGCCCCGCCATGAAGAAGACCTTGCGGCGCAGCAGCGACGCGAGGCGAAACGGGCCGTCGTTGAAGACGGCGGGCTGCCCGAGGAACGGCAGCACGATGTTGTTGCCGCGCTGCTGGGCGGGCTGCTCCTCGCTGCCCGGCAGCGTTCGGTCGGCCAGCATGCCGCCCATCCCGCCGCCGTCGAGCCAGTCGCGCAGGTCGAGCATCGAGTGCGGGCGGCCCAGCGCGATCACGTGCGGGCGCAGTTCGGGCACCGCAATGGCGTTGAGGATGCCGGTGATGCGCTGCGCGTTGTCCGGGTACATGAGCATCGCCAGGCGCATGTCGCGCTGGTGCGTCTGCTGCTTGCAGGCGCCCAGCGCCTCGAAGCTGCCGACGTGCGCGCCGAGCAGGAAGGCACCCCGCCCGCTCGCCAGTTCGGCGTCGACCGGCTCGTTGCCTTCGATCTTCACCTCGAACAGGTCCATGCGCCCGCGCAGGAAGTACACGCGGTCCAGCACGGTCGAGGCAAAGGCGTGCAGCAGGCGGAAACCGTCGAACCAGCCCGCGCGCGGGCCGATGGCACGGAACAGGTACCGCTTGATGTGGCGGCGCTGCGCCGGCGCGAACAGGAGAAAGTACAGCGCGATCGGCGGCAGCAGCAGCCGCGTGACGTGGCGCCCGAAGAACAGCGCCATGAACACGATGAAGCGCAGCGCGAGCATGTTGCTGCGCTCGGGCGCACGGGCCCAGTCGCCGCTCTCCCCTTTGGGGGTCGGGTGAGACGCCTGGCTCGTGTGGGCCGCCTCTTTCACGGCGTGCGTCTCGACGTGCGTGTGCTTCATCACGCCGAATCTTGCACGGCCGTCCAGCGGCCGGTGACGGCCACCACGCCGTCGCAGCGCACGTCGAAACGCACGCCGCGCGCGACGCCGGCTTCCGGCTGCAGCTCGATCGACAGGGTGCTGCCGGGCCGCACGGGCGCCAGGAACTTGGCGGCGGCGAGCGTCGGGTTGGCGCCCAGGCGCGCGGTGAGCGCCGGCACGCGGCGAATGGCTTCCATCACCTCGGCCAGCACCAGCGCGCCCGGCAGCAGCGGCTGCCCCGGGAAATGCCCGGCAAACACGGGATGGTCGGCGGGCACGGTGTGCGCCATCTGCACCGGCGTGTCGTCCTCGGCGAGCTGCGCCAGCGCGAACTCGCGCAGCGCCCGCACGGTGAGCTTGCCCGTGCCTTCGCGCGGGAACGCCTTGACCTGCACCACGCGGCGCGGCACGAACACCGGCTCCAGCCGCTGGCGCAGGGCCGCGATGATCTGGCCCGCGCTCAGCGTGGGCGCGACCACGAAGGCCACCGGCCGCACCACGCCGTCGGCCACCTCGTCGGGCAGCCAGAAGGCGCCGTCGTCCACGCCGGCAATGCTGTTCAGATGAAAGTTCAGGTGCGCCAGCGAACTGCGCCGCCCGGCCACGTGGATCAGGTCGTTGGCGCGGCCGAACAGGCGGAAGCGGCGCTCGTCGAGCAACTCGAGCACGTCGGCCATGGGCGTGGGCTCGGGCATGAAGTCGCCCTGGAAGATGAAGCGCTCGGGGCCGCCGTCGGCCGAGGGCTCGGCGTGCACGCTGATCTCGCCGAAGGTTTCCCAGATCTCGCTGTCGGTGGTGCGGCGGGTGGCCACCTGCCCCGACTCGGTGCTGCCGTAGATCTCCAGCAGCACGGCGCCCATGGCCTGCTCGGCCTGTTGCGCGAGCTGCGGCGACAGCGGCGCGGTGGCCGACAGGATGAGGTCGACCGGCGGCAGCGCGATGCCCGACAGCAGCAGCGTCTTCAGGTGGAACGGCGTGGTCACCAGCGCGCGCGGGCGCGGCACCGAGGCCAGCGTCTGCGCCACGTCGGCCGGAAAGAACGGCCGGCCGCTTTCGAACGCGGCACCGCCGAGCATGGCCAGCAGCGCCGACGACTCGAGGCCGTAGCTGTGCTGCACCGGCACGGTCGCCACCAGCGTCAGGCCTTCGAGCGTGGGCCGCTCGAGCACGCGGCACAGGCGCTTCACCGCCACCGCGACGTCGCCGACCAGCGTGCGCCAGGTCTTGGCATGCGGCTGCGGCACGCCGGTGGAACCCGAAGTCAGCAGGCTGGCCGCATGCATGGCGCCGTCGATGCGCGGCACCGCGGCGCCGGCATCGCCTTCGAGGCTGGAGCGGTCTTCGATCAGCACGCGCTGCATGCCAGGGGTCTGCAGCTTCGCATCGTCGGTCAGCGCGAAGAGGTTCGGCCCGCCCGATTCGACCAAGCGCGCCAGCGTGTCGGGCCGCGCGTCGGGCGGCAGCAGGCTGGCATGGCCGCGCACCAGCGCGGCGCCCAGGCTCACGGCGAAGGCGTAGCGGTCGACGCACAGGTTCACGGCCGGCCCCTGCGCCGGCAGGGTGGGCGCGAAGCGCGCCACGTCGGCCAGGTACTGCCGCGTGCTCACGGGCACGCCCGCGCGCCAGGCCAGGGGGGCATCGGGGTCGCGCTCGGCGAGCAATGCCAGGAAGCCGGCCGGTTCCGAAGTCGAGGTATCTGTCGTCACGCGGGCCACGCCTGTGTCATCGGCCACCGGCGCTGGAATCCACCGACGATGTGCCGTAGAACGCGCGCACGGCATCGACCAGCCGCGTGCGTTCGAATTCGGGATGCAGCCGGTACCGCACCAGGTGCTCGCCCACGAACAGCAGCGCCACCATCACGGGGCACAGCACGTTCGAGAACAGCGACCAGTCGGAAAACGGCCGGGTGAAATAGAGGGCGATCGACGCCACCACCACCAGCGCGAAGAACGCGGTCCAGATGCGCGTCAGTTGCGTGGTGTAGGCCAGCATGTGTCCCTTCAGCGGGTGCACGCGCTGCGCGAACTGGGTGATCAGCGGCAGGCCGTGGCCGCGCAGCGTGGAGCCGAACCAACCGCACAGCGCGGTATTGATCGCCACGTGCTGCATCACGTACAGGCGGTTCGGGTCGCCGGCCTCACCGAGGAAGACGAGCGCGAAGCCGCCCACGCCCAGCGCGGCCGCGGCGGCAAAGCCCCACCGGCCGAACCAGCTCGCGGCAAATCCCATGGCGGCCAGCCAGAGCGGGCCGAGCAACACCACCACCGCCCAGGGCGCCGTGGGGTGGAACACCGTCATCCAGTGAGAGAGGCCGGCATAAGCCACCCCTACCACCAGCAGGAGTGCTATTCGCCATCGAGACATGGGATCAGGTAGCGGCGCGATGCTGGGCGACGTGGGTCGCGAGCGTGCGCAGCGACTGGAAGATCTGCTGGTTGCGCTCATCGTCCGAGCGCAGCTGGAAGCCGTAGCGGCGCGACACTTCGAGCGCCACTTCGAGGATGTCGATCGAGTCGAGTCCCAGGCCTTCGCCGTAGAGCGGGTCGGTCGGCACGATGTCTTCGGGCGCGACTTCGAGATTGAGCGCGTTCACGAGCAACACGGCCAGCTCTTTTTCAATCGGCGACTGTTCGGATGCGTCGCCAGAGGCGGGAATGGGGGGCTGAGCAGTCGATGACAAAAAAACCTCCTGAAACTTTTTCCTGAACTACCGTGCGGCCGTGGATTATAGGAGTGCCGCTTGATTAGACTGCCCCTTTCGCTACGACCCGGAGCCCCCCATGGCCGACCCACTTCCGATCGCACGGCATGACGCCATCGAGTGCGCCCTGCTTCCCGGCCTGGCCAACCGCCACGGCCTGATCACCGGGGCCACCGGCACCGGCAAGACAGTCACCCTCCAGACCATCGCAGAGAAGCTCTCGGGCATCGGTGTGCCGGTGTTCATGGCCGACGTCAAGGGCGACCTGACCGGCATCAGCCAGAAGGGTGCCATCGGCGGCAAGCTGGCCGCCACGCTGAAGGAACGCGGCATCGAGGCGCCCGAGCCCGCGGCCTGTCCCGTCACGCTGTGGGACGTGTTCGGCGACCAGGGCCACCCGGTGCGCGCCACGGTGTCCGACATGGGCCCGCTGCTGCTGGGCCGCATGCTCGACGTGAACGAAACCCAGGCCGGCGTGCTGAACCTGGTGTTCAAGATCGCCGACGACAACGGCCTGCTGCTGCTCGACCTGAAAGACCTGCGCGCCATGCTGCAGTACGTGGGCGAGAACGCGAGCCAGTTCACCACGCAGTACGGCAACATCAGCGCCGCCAGCGTGGGCGCCATCCAGCGCGGCCTGCTGCAGATCGAGACCCAGGGCGGCGACAAGTTCTTCGGCGAGCCGATGCTCAACATCGCCGACTTCATGCAGACCGAGGGCGGCAAGGGTGTCATCAACATCCTGGCGGCCGACAAGCTCATGAACTCGCCGCGGCTGTACGCCACCTTCCTGCTGTGGATGCTGTCGGAGCTGTTCGAGCAGTTGCCCGAAGTCGGCGACCCCGACCAGCCCAAGCTGGCCTTCTTCTTCGACGAGGCCCACCTGCTCTTCAACGAGGCGCCCAAGGCGCTGGTGGAACGCATCGAACTCGTGGTGCGCCTGGTGCGCTCCAAGGGCGTGGGCGTGTATTTCGTCACCCAGAACCCGCTGGACATTCCCGATTCCGTGCTGGCCCAGCTCGGCAACCGCGTGCAGCACGCGCTGCGCGCCTTCACGCCGCGCGACCAGAAGGCCGTGAAGGCGGCCGCCAGCACTATGCGCCAGAAGCCGGGGCTGGACATCGAGACCGCCATCACCGAGCTTGCCGTGGGCGAGGCGCTGGTGAGCTTGCTGGACGACAAGGGCCGCCCGAGCGTGACCGAGCGCGTGTTCGTGCTGCCGCCGGCCAGCCAGCTCGGCCCGATCACGCCCGACCAGCGCAAGGCGCTGATTGCCGGGTCGCTGGTCGCGGGCGTGTACGAGAAGACGGTCGACCGCGAATCGGCCTACGAAAAGCTCAAGGGCCGCGCCGACAGCGCGCCCGACGCGCCGCCCGCCACGCTGCCTGGTGGCAAGCCCGCTGCGGAGGCTTCGGGCTCCGGCATGGGCGGCATGCTCAACGACATGCTGTTCGGCACCACCGGCCCGCGCGGCGCCAAGCACGACGGCCTGGTGCAGACCATGGCCAAGTCGGCGGTGCGCACCATGGGCACCTCGGTGGGCAAGGAGATCCTGCGCGGCGTGCTGGGCGGGATCTTCGGCAGCAAGAAGCGCTGACCAGCTAGAAGCTGGAAGCCGGGGCTGCCTACCAGCGCAGCAGCCGCGGCCCCAGCACCGCGCCGGCCAGCACCGGCACCGCGATGCCGCTCACGTACCAGACCGCAAGAAACGGCGCGGTGAGCTCCATGCAGTGCAGCGCATAGACAGAAGCCCCCACCCCGCCGGCCAGCGCACCGGCCGCGGCGCCCGCCAATGCGGGCCGCGTGGGCGCCAGCCCCTTGAGCGCCACCAGCGTGGCCGCGAGCACCGGCAGCGCCATCAGCCCGATGCTGGCCGCGCAGATGCGCCACGACTGCCCCATCAGCGACGGCATGCGCTCGGCCATCGGCACGGTGAACCACGCGATCGCCGCGAGCACCCAGATGCCGAGCACCGGCAACGCCGCGCCCATCCAGGCATGGCGGGCCTCGACGCCCGGGCGCGCGAGCCGCTGCACCGCCACGTAGCCCGCCGCGGCAATGCACAGCGGAAACAGCACCTTGACCCAGAACATCGGCCAGAACATGGCCTGCACGATGTCGCGCCGCATGCCGTATTCGGCGAACAGGATCAGCAGCGACACCGGCACGCCGGCCAGCAGCGCCATGCGCAGGCGCCGGCTCGCGGCGCGGCGCGGCGCGGCCACGTCGCCGGTGGCGAGCATCGCGATGAGCTCGTCGGTCTTCATGCGGCTTCTCCCCAGCGGTTGCCGAAGCGGGCGGCCAGCGACTTCAGCCCGCGGTGGATGCCCACCTTCACGGCCGACTCCGACATGCCCGTGAGGCTCGCCGTCTCGGCCACCGACAGCCCCTCGATCTTCACGTGCACGATCGGCAAGCGCTGGCGCTCGGGCAGCGACTCGAGCAGCCCGCCGAGGTCGCGCCTGGCGTCGCTGGCCTCCTCGGCCGACGCGGCGAACACGGCCAGGTCGTCGTCCAGCGGGTCATGCAGGTCGTCGCGGACCGACTTGGCGCGCAGCAGGTCGATCATCTTGTAGCGCGCAATCGCGTGCACCCAGGCCGTCAGCGGCTGGTCGCTCTGGTAGGTGTGGCGCTGGTTGTGCATGGCGAGCAGGCATTCCTGGACGAGGTCTTCCACTTCATCGGGCCAGCCAAACAGGCGCTTGCCCAGAAAGGCGCGCAGGTGCGCGCTCAATTGCTGCAGGAACTCGCGGTAGGCCTTCGCGTCGCCGTCGAGGCCGCGAAGGAACAGGCTGCGCAGCGCCGCTTCCACGTCGCTCGAATTCGTCCTGCTGCCTATGGTGTTTCGTGCCATCCGGTCGGCCGGTTACAGCCTCGTCGAAAAATAGTCGTGCAGGATTGTGCCGCGAGCCACCGCACCCGCTCGGCCCGGCTCGCCACGACCCCACGCCCGCACTGAAATTCCATGGACGGAGCGGCCATGTCCGGCGGACCCGCCCGGCGCCGGAGGTGGCGCGAATCACGGCCTGGACGTCGTTCGCCGAGCCATCGGCCGCGCCCCGGACGCGGCGTTGTCCGTCCCCGCGCGGCTTGCAAGCCGCGCGGGCGGTCGGTACATTGCATTTTTTGAGGGCCACCAATGTCTGCCGACAGCACAACGATCCCTTCTTCTTCCCCCTCCTCGGCTGCTTCGACCGCCTCATCCGCTTCGACCGCCTCGTCCGCTCCGTCGCCCTTGTCATCCTTGCCGCTGGCAGAGCAAACGACGCCGCCCGGCCTCACGCCCCGCTTCCCCGTATCGCCGCTGGCCACCTCGCCGCTGGCCACCTCCCCGCTGGCGACCCCGCCGCTGCACGCCTCCTCGTCGACCGGCCACATCCGCCTGACCTCGCACGCCGGCGGCTTCGGCGCCCTGCCCATCCACTGGGGCGCCGCCACCGCCACCGAGCGCGGCCCCGTGGTCGGCACCACCACCAAGCGGGCGCACCGCAACGTGATCGGCACGCACAGCGGCTCGTACAGCGTCTACCGCGCGCTGGCCGTGGCGGCGGGCGCGCTCAAGCGCGAGCACAAGGCCGACCTCACCAACACCGCGCCCACCGACGTGATCGGCCCCTACCCGCAATGGAGCGAGCCCGGTCGCATCGTGTCGCTCGACCCGTGGGGCGCGCTGGTGGCCGACGTGTTCTCCACCGAGCTGGCGGCCGGCTACGACATCCGCCCGACCATCGCGATCACCAAGGCCCACGTGATCCTGCCCGAGGTGATCGAGGCGCTGCAAAGCGGCCGCCTCAAGGCCGACGGCCATTTCCTCACCGCCGGCGGCGCCGCCATGGTGACCAAGGCGGCCATCGAGCCCGTGTGGTACCTGCCCGAGGTAGCGCGCCGCTTCGGCTGCTCCGAGACCGACCTGCGCCGCACCCTGTTCGAGGAAACCGGTGGCATGTATCCCGAGCTGGTCACGCGCTCCGACCTCGAGGTGTTCCTGCCGCCCATCGGCGGGCAGACGCTCTACATCTTCGGCAACCCGCGCGACCTGGCCAATCCCGCGGTGGAGCTCACCGCGCGCATCCACGACGAGTGCAACGGCTCCGACGTGTTCGGCTCCGACATCTGCACCTGCCGGCCCTACCTCACGCACGCCATCGAGGAGTGCATCCAGGGCGCGCAGCGCGGCGGCGTGGGCCTCATCGCCTACTCGCGCAAGGAAGGCCGAGCGCTCGGCGAGGTGACCAAGTTCCTGGTCTACAACGCACGCAAGCGCCAGGTGGGCGGTGACACGGCCGACCAGTATTTCGCGCGCACCGAGTGCGTGGCCGGCGTGCAGGACATGCGCTTCCAGGAGCTGATGCCCGACGTCTTCCACTGGCTCGGCATCCAGAAGATCCATCGGCTCGTGTCGATGAGCAACCTGAAGTTCGACGCGATCACCGGCTCGGGCATCGAGATCGGCGAGCGCGTGAACATTCCCGACGAACTGATTCCGGCGGACGCCCGCGTCGAGATGGACGCGAAGATGGCCGCCGGCTACTTCACACCCGGCCCGGTGCCGGACGCCGACGAACTCAAGAAGGCCAAGGGCCGCGGACTCACCGAATGACCACCAGCCACAACACCGACCCCCATATGCCCGTCGACGGTTCCGGCAGCCTGCCGCCCGGCGGCGCGGGCAAGGTCGATCCGTCGATCGAATTCACCGTGGACGCCGGCCATGCCGCCGGCGCGGCCAGCCTGCTGCGCACCACCACCGCCGTCCGCCAACGCGCCGCGGCCTTGCTGGCACGCGCGCGCAACGGCGAATCGCAGTGGTTTCGCATCGGCGACGACAGCGCGCTGGAAGACGCCGCGCGCAACGTCGCCGAGGTCACGCGCGAGCGCTATCCGTGGGACACCATTCCGTACCACAGCCGCTGGCGCCACTTCGAGGCCGGCGGCGTCAACCGCCTCGAAGAACTCAACACCCTGCTCGGCGAACGCGACGCGCGCCAGCGCGCCCGCGCCCACATCGACCTGGTGCTGGTCAGCGTGCTGCTCGACGCCGGCGCCGGCCCCGACTGGCACTACACCGAGTCGGCCACCGGCGAACGCTTCACGCGCTCCGAAGGCCTGGGCGTGGCGAGCTACCACGCCTTCTGCGCCGGCCTCTTCTCCTCCAACCCCGACAACCCCTACCAGGTCGACGCGGCCGGCCTGCGCGGCCTGGTGGCCGACCGGCTCGGCGACGCCTTCCAGGTCAGCGAGGTGAACCCGCTGGTCGGCCTGGCGGGCCGCGCCACGCTGCTGCGGCGCCTGGGCGAGGCCATGAACGAGCAGCCCGAGACCTTCGGCGACGACGGGCGCCCCGGCAAGCTGTTCGACGCGCTGGTCGGCCCCTACGGCCCGGCCGCGCCGCCGACCGCGGAAATCACGGCGCACCAGATCCTGTCGCTGCTGCTGGAAACGCTGTCGCGCATCTGGCCGGCGGCCAATGCCGTGGACAGCATCGCGGCGGACGGCAGCGACAGCGCGGGCGGCATCGGCTCGGGCGACCCCGCGCTGGCGCTGGGCGACTGCTGGCGCCACAGCGCGGTGCGCGGCCCCGGGCTCACCAACGGGTGGATGCCGTTCCACAAGCTGTCGCAGTGGCTGACCTACTCGCTGCTCGAACCCTTCGAATGGGCCGGCGTGAAGGTGCGCCACCTCGACGCGCTCACCGCCTTGCCCGAGTACCGCAACGGCGGCCTGCTGATCGACAGCGGCGTGATCGTGCCAAAAGACCCGGCTTTTCTGGCCCGCCGCTGGAAGGTGGGCGACGAGTTCATCGTCGAATGGCGCGCGCTCACGGTGGCGCTGCTCGACGAGGTGGCGCCGCGCGTGCGCAAGGTGCTCGACCGCACCGAGGAAGAATTGCCGCTGGCCTGCGTGCTCGAAGGCGGCACCTGGGCGGCCGGCCGGGCGCTGGCGCAGCGCCTGCGCGACGGGGCGCCGCCCCTGTTGATCGAGAGCGACGGCACCGTCTTTTAGACTCTCGGGTTATCCCAGCAACGCCACACGCACAATTCCAATGAGCAACGTCCACCTCGTCAGCCACCCCCTCGTCCAGCACAAGCTCACGCTGATGCGCCGCAAGGACGCGTCCACCAACAGCTTCCGCCGGCTCCTCAACGAAATCAGCATGCTGATGGCCTACGAGGTCACGCGCGACATGCCGATGCAGGACATCGAGGTCGAGACCCCGCTGGAAACCATGCAGGCCAAGGTCATCGACGGCAAGAAGCTGGTGCTGGTGTCCATTCTTCGCGCCGGCACGGGCATCCTGGACGGCATGCTGACCGTGGTGCCCGGCGCGCGCGTCGGCCACATCGGCCTGTACCGCGACCCCAAGACGCTGACGGCCGTGGAGTACTACTTCAAGATGCCCGGCGAAATGGACAGCCGCGACGTGATCGTGGTCGACCCCATGCTGGCCACCGGCAACTCGGCCGTGGCCGCGGTCGAGCGCCTGAAGGAACTCAACCCCAAGTCGATCAAGTTCGTCTGCCTGCTGACCTGCCCCGAAGGCGTGAAGACCATGCAGACCGCGCACCCCGACGTGCCGATCTACACGGCCGCGATCGACCGCGAACTCGACAGCCACGGCTACATCCTGCCGGGCCTGGGCGACGCGGGCGACCGCATCTTCGGCACCAAGTAACGCTCGCACCCAGGCTCCGCGCACTTCGTGTCGCTTCTCCTTCCCCCTGCCGGGGGCAACACCCGAGGCCCGGCAGAGCCGGTTCCTCGGTGTTTCTGGAAGGGGTCCGTCCGGGAGCCTGGCAAGCGGGCATGGGGATTGCAGCGCGTATCTTTTGAATAAACCGAGGAGAAGCACCGTGACAGCACGCCGTCAATTGATCATTCGTTCCGTGGCCGTTGCCGCCGCACTTGCGGCCGGCGCCCCCGGCCTCGCGCTGGCGCAGGCCAAGCTGAAGGTGGCGGCGGTGTACACCGTGCCGTTCGAGCAGCAATGGGTGGGCCGCATCCACAAGGCGCTGAAGGCGGCCGAGGCGCGCGGCGAGATCGAATACAAGGCCACCGAGAACGTCAGCAACGCCGACTACGAACGCGTGATGCGCGAGTACGCCACGGCGGGCAACCAGCTGATCCTGGGCGAGGTGTTCGGCGTGGAAGCCGCGGCGCGCAAGGTGGCCAAGGACTTTCCCAAGGTCGCGTTCCTGATGGGCTCGTCGCTCAAGCCGCAGGCGCCCAATTTCAGCGTGTTCGACAACTACATCCAGGAACCGGCGTACCTGAGCGGCATGGTGGCCGGCGGCATGACCAAGAGCAACCGCATCGGCATGGTCGGCGGCTTCCCGATTCCCGAAGTCAACCGCCTGATGAACGCCTTCATGGCCGGCGCCAAGGAAACGAATCCGAAGGTGGAGTTCAGCGTGAGCTTCATCAACAGCTGGTTCGACCCGCCGAAGGCCAAGGAAGCGGCCTTCGCCATGATCGACAAGGGCGCGGACGTGATGTACGCCGAGCGCTTCGGCGTGTCCGACGCGGCCAAGGAAAAGGGCAAGCTCGCCATCGGCAACGTGATCGACACGCAGAGCCAGTACCCCGACACCGTGGTCGCCTCCGCGCTGTGGAACTTCGAGCCCGCGGCCGACCGTGCGATCAAGCTGGTGAAGGAAGGCAAGTTCGCGGCCGAAGACTACGGCGTGTACGCGCAGATGAAGCACAAGGGCTCCGAGCTGGCGCCGCTGGGCACCTTCGAGAAGAAGGTGCCCGCGGACATCGTTGCCAAGGTGAAGGCCAGGCAGGCCGACATCCTGGCCGGCAAGTTCACCGTGAAGGTGGACGACGGCCAGCCCAAATCCACCGCCAAGTAAAAAGCCGAGCCCCCGATGCCCATGAAACGTGCGCGATGGCAGATCGCCGGCCTTGCCGTGGCCGTTGCGGCGTTGACCATGGGACTGGCCGCGTGCCAGCGTGAGCCGCAGAGCGCACCAACGCCTGCCTCTGCGCCGGCGGCCGCGCCACCGGCAGCCCCGGCTTCTTCGGCCGCCGCGCCTCCCGCGGCCGCGGCCCCGGTCGGCATTCCCGCCGCCCTGCAGGAACGCGCCGACGCCCTGCTCGCCGCGCACCGCCAGATGATCGTGCTGATGACCGGCGAGCGCACGCTCGACGCGGCCGGCAAGCGCGCCATCGGTGCGGTCGGGCAGATGCTGTTCCACGACATGCAGGAGCGCCAGCGCGCGCTGATCGCCCAGGCCGGCGAGATGACCGACCCGGCCACCGTGCCGGCGCTGAACGCGCTGCTGGACCGCATCGAAAGCGAGCCGAGCTGGTTCGACGCCGACCGGCTGGCGTTCAAGGAATTCCTGGGCGAGCTGAGCACGCGCTACAGCCAGGCGCAGTCGCTGCCCGGCCTCAAGCTGGGCCGCCGCGCGAGCGAAGACCTGGCCGTGCTCGCCGAGATCGAGCAGGCCTACGACCGCGAGCTGAAGGACGTGTTCGGCCGCTTCGCGCAGCGCGGCATCGAGCCCAAGCGCGAGAAGTGGGCCGACTACGTGGCCAAGCTGCAGGCCCTGTACTCGCGCGAACAGATCCTGAAAGACTTCGGCACCATCGTTCCCTACACGCTGGCGCCCCAGTCCGCCGGCGGCGGCAAGGAAGCCAAGGAGAAGGAAGGCGCCGACACGCGCGAGATCTTCGGCACCTCGCTGCCGCCCAAGACCGTGGTGCTGACCTTCGACGACGGCCCGCACGCCAGGCACACCGACGAGATCCTCGAGATCCTGAAGCGCTACGACGCGCCAGGCATCTTCTTCGAGCTCGGCCAGAACCTGGGCAAGCTCGACGCGCAGGGCAAGGCCCAGCTCGGCGCCAACGGCGCGGTCGCCAAGCGCGTGCTGGCCGCCGGCCACACGCTGGCGAACCACAGCTTCAGCCACGGCATGATGGCCAAGATGACCGACGACGCGGTGCGCAACGAAGCCACCGAGACCGAGGCCCTGCTCGACGCCACGGGCCGGCCGCAGTCGACGCTGTTCCGCTTTCCCTACGGTGCGCGCAACGAGGCCAAGCTGACCACGGTCGAGGCGCTCAAGCTGCGCTCCATGCTGTGGACCGTCGACTCCATGGACTGGGCCGACCCCGTGCCCAAGTCGATCGCCGACCGCGTGCTGGCCGAGGTCGACAAGGCCAAGCGCGGCGTGATCCTGTTCCACGACATCCAGGGCCGCACCGTGCAGGCCCTGCCCACGGTGCTCGACCAGCTGGTGGCCGACGGCTACCGCTTCGCCACCTGGCGCGACGGCAAGTTCGTCGTCAACGCAGCCAAGCGCCCGGCGCCCGACGACGGCGTGGCCGCCACCGCCGGCGACACGCTCTACCGCGAGAGCCACGCGCTGGTGATCGGCATCGACAAGTACGCCCAATGGCCCGGCCTGCACCACGCGGTGACCGACGCCAAGGCGATGGAGCAGCAGCTCGTCACGCGCCTGGGCTTCAAGCCCGAGAACGTCACCGCGCTGTACGACGCCCAGGCCACGCGCGCCAACATCCTGCGGGTGCTCAACGACAAGCTCACCGACCCCAAGCGCGTGAAGCGCGACGACCGCGTGCTGGTGTTCTTCGCCGGCCACGGCAGCACCCGCAAGCTCGCGAGCGGGCGCGACGTGGGCTACATCGTGCCGGTCGACGCCACGTCCGACGACCTGGCCGCCGACGCCATCTCCATGCCGCAGCTGCAGGAAGTGGCCGAGGCGCTGTCGGCCAAGCACGTGCTCTTCATGATCGACGCCTGCTACTCGGGCCTGGGCCTCACGCGCGGCGGCGGGCCGCGCAGCAGCAAGAACTTCCTGAGCGACAACGCGCGCCGCATCGGCCGCCAGATGATCACCGCCGGCGGGGCCGACCAGCAGGTGGCCGACGACGGCCCCGGCGGCCATTCGGTCTTCACCTGGACGATGCTGCAGGCGCTGTCGGGCAAGGCCGACCTGAACGGCGACGGCGTCATCACCGGCACCGAGCTCGCGGCCTACGTGTCGCCCGCGGTCTCGGCCATCGCGCGGCAGACGCCGGCCTTCGGCAGCCTGCCGGGCTCCGAGGGCGGCGAGTTCGTGTTCGAGCTGCCCGCCGAGCGCGAAGGCCTGAGCGGCGACAGCCTGCAGCTCGACGCCGCGGCCAGCCAGGTCAACAAGCGCATCGACGAGGCCAACGAGCAGGCGGTGCACACGGCCGCGGTGCCCAAGGCCGGTGCAGCAGGCGCATCCGCTGCCGCCGCGCCCGCCATCGAGGTGGTCGTGAAGAACCTCGACGGCGCCGACGCCAAGCTCACCATGCCGGCCGCCGCGCCGCTGTCGCCGCGCGTGGCCGCCCAGCGCGCCAACGACCGCGGCCTGCAGCTGTACCGCGAGCGCCGCTACGACGAGGCCGAGGCCGCGTTCACCGAGGCCCTGAAGCTGCAGCCGCGCTTTGCGCTGGCGGCCAACAACCTCGGCTTCGTGTACTTCAAGCGCGGCAAGCCGGTCGAGGCCGCACGCTGGTTCGAACAGGCGATCGAGATGGACGGCAGCCGCGCGCTGGCCTACCTGAACCTGGGCGACGCCTACCTGCAGGCCGGCAACGACGCCAAGGCGCTGGCCGCGTACACCACCTTCGTCGGCCTGGCGCCGAAGCACCCGCGCATCGCGGCGCTGCAAGCCTGGATCGCCACGCCCGACGCCGCGCACCGCCCTCCACTACCGACCACCAACTCATGACGACATCGCTCCTGCTGGCGCACCCGCTCGCGCGCCTGCGCCGCCCGTTCCTTGCCGCCGCTCTGGGTCTTGCGCTCACCGCGCTCGCGGGCTGCGCCGGCGTCTACCGGTCCGGCGGCACCAGCATCAACAGCAGCACGCGGCTGGACGACACGCCCCGCATCGCGGTGATGTCGGCCTTCGAGCCCGAGCTGAAACTGCTGCTCACGCGCCTGCAAGGCCCGGCCAAGCACAGCGTGAACGGCGTGGAGTTCACCACCGGCACGCTCGAAGGCAAGCCCGTGGTGCTGTTTCTCTCGGGCATCAGCATGACCAACGCGACCATGAACACGCAGCTGGTGCTCAACCGCTTCCGCGTCACGAACATCGTGTTCAGCGGCATCGCGGGCGGCGTGAACCCGCAGCTGCACGTGGGCGACGTGACGGTGCCGGCGCAGTGGGGCCAGTACCTCGAAGTATTGATGGCGCGCGAAACCGCGCCGGGCAAGTTCGCCGCGCCGCCCTTCATCACCGATGCCACGCTGCCCAACTTCGGCATGATGTTCCCGCGGCCGGTCGAGGTGCGCTCGGCCGCGAAGCCCGAGATCGCGCGCAAGTTCTGGTTCGAGGCCGACCCGAGGATGCTCGAGGTGGCGCGCGGCATTAGCAACGTCGAGCTGGCCAATTGCGGCGCCGGCAAGTGCCTGCCGCGCAAGCCGCAGCTGGTGGTGGGCGGCAACGGCGTGTCGGGCCAGGCCTTCATGGACAACAAGGCCTACCGCGAATACACCTACAAGACCTTCCAGGCCAACGTGCTCGACATGGAAACCGCCGCCGTGGGCATGGTCGCCTACAGCAACGGCGTGCCCTACATCGCCTTCCGCTCGCTCAGCGACCTCGCGGGCGGCGGCGACGGCGAGAACGAGATGGGCACCTTCATGAGCATCGCGGCGGACAACTCGGCCAAGGTCATGCTGGCCTTCCTCGCCGCTTGGAAGTGACGACGGCCCACGTCCCCGGTACCCGCGACATCCGCGACACCCGCGACACTGGCGACATCCGCCACGCCCGCCAAGCCATGCCCGTGCGCCTCGTCCTGCTCCCGGGCATGGACGGCACGGGCGATCTGTTCGAACCCCTGCGCGAAGCCATGGGCGCGCACGCGCCGGTGGACGTGGTGCGCTACTCCGGCACCGAGCGGCTGGGCTACAGCGAGCTCGAACCGCTGGTGCGCGCGCACCTCGCGCGGTTGCCCGAGGGCGAGCCCTTCGTGCTGCTGGGCGAGTCGTTCTCGGGGCCGCTGGCCATCTCCATCGCGGCCTCGCCGCCGCCGGGCCTGCGTGGGCTCATCCTGTGCTGCAGCTTCGCGCGGCCGCCCAGCCCCGGGCTGGCGCTGATGCGCGGCGGGCTGATCGACCTGCTGATGACGCTGCTGCACGCGCCGCAGATGGCCGGGCCGGTGCGCCGCATGCTGCTGGGCCGCTTCGCCACGCCGCGGCTGGCGGTGCTGCTGCAGGCCTCCATGCGCAAGGTGTCGGGCGCCGTCATGACGCACCGCATGAAGGAAGTGCAGCGCGTGAACGTGGTCGACAAGCTCGCCCAGGTGCGCGTACCCTCGATGTACCTGCAGGCCATGCAGGACCGCGTGGTGCCCGCGCAGGCGGCGCGTGTCATCCAGCGCGTGCTGGCCGACCTGCGCGTGGTGCGCCTGGAAGGCCCGCACGGCCTGCTGCAGGCGGCGCCCGACGCCACCGCGCGGGCCATCGAAAACTTTTGCCGCGAGCTCGGGGAACCCGTGCCCGCTTCGACATGAACTCCACCGTGCTCCGGCTCGCGGGCATCACCAAGCGCTTCGGCAGCCTGGTGGCCAACGACGCCATCTCCCTCGACCTGCAGGCCGGCGAAGTGCTCGCGCTGCTGGGCGAAAACGGCGCCGGCAAATCGACGCTGATGTCGATCCTGTTCGGCCACTACGTCGCCGACGAAGGCCGCATCGAGGTCTTCGGCGCGCCGCTGCCCGCGGGCAACCCCAAGGCCGCGCTGGCGGCCGGCGTGGGCATGGTGCACCAGCACTTCACGCTGGCCGACAACCTCAGCGTGCTCGACAACGTGATGATGGGCACCGAACCGCTGTGGCGCGCGGTGTCGCGCCGCGCCGCCGCGCGCGAGCGGCTGCTGGAAGTGGCGCAGCGCTTCGGCCTGCCGGTGCAGCCCGACGCGAAGATCGGCAGCCTGTCGGTCGGCGAGCGCCAGCGCGTGGAAATCCTCAAGGCGCTGTACCGCGGCGCGCGCATCCTGATCCTCGACGAGCCCACGGCCGTGCTCACGCCGCAGGAAAGCGAGGCGCTGTTCGCCACGCTCGCGCAGATGGTGGCGCAGGGCCTGTCGGTGATCTTCATCAGCCACAAGCTCGGCGAGGTGCTGCGCGTGTCGCACCGCGTGGCCGTGCTGCGCGGCGGCAAGCTGGTGGCCGAGGCGCGCACCGCCGACACCACGCAGGCGCAGCTCGCCCTGTGGATGGTCGGGCATGCGGTCGAGGCGCCACAGCGGCGGCCGGCGAAATCGGTGGGCGACGCGGTGTGCGTGCTCGACCATGTGAGCACCACGCCCGGCAAGGACGGCGGGCAGGACCGGCTGCGCGAGGTGTCGCTGACGCTGCGCGCGGGCGAGATCACGGCCATCGCCGGCGTCTCGGGCAACGGGCAGGTGGCGCTGGCCGAGCTGCTGTGCGGCACGCGCCGCGCCACAGCAGGCTCTGCGCAGCTCATGGGCCGCCCGCTGCCGCCCTCGCCCGCCCGGCTGGTGCAGCGCGGCGTGGCGCGCATTCCGGAAGACCGGCATGCGGTCGGCGTGGTCGGCGACCTGCCGGTGTGGGAGAACGCGGTGTCCGAGCGGCTGCGCAGCCCGGTGTTCTCGCGCTGGTCGTTCTTCGTGAAGCGCGCCGCCGCCCGCCTGCATGCGCGGCGCATCGAAAAGGCATTCGACGTGCGCGGCGCCGGCCTGATGGCGCCGGCCCGTTCGCTCTCCGGCGGGAACATGCAGAAACTGATCCTGGGGCGTGCCCTGCTGGCGCCCGAGCTGCCTGAACAGGCCAGGGGCGACGACAACAAGAAGTACCCGAACCGCGCGCCGCGCCTCATCGTCGCGCACCAGCCGACCTGGGGCCTGGACATCGGCGCGGTCGCCTATGTGCAGCAGCAACTCATTGCCGCGCGCGACGCCGGCGCGGCGGTGCTGGTGATTTCCGACGACCTCGACGAAGTGCTCGCGCTCGGCGACCGGGTGGCCGTGATGCACGGCGGCCACCTCGGCGAAGCGCGCCCCGCCGCGGCCTGGACCCGCGAAGCCATCGGCCTGGCCATGGCGGGTGCCGCGGCGTCTCAACCCCGGAAGGCCGCCCCATGATGCGGCTCGAACGACGCCACGAAACCTCGCGCGCCGCGCTGGTGCTGGCACCCATCGGCGCCATCGTCTTCACCATGGCGGTCAGCGCGCTGCTGGTGATGTGGGCCGGCGCGCCGGTCGGCCGCACCTACGCGCTGCTGCTGCAGGGCGGCTTCGGCTCGGTGTTCGCGTGGAGCGAAACGCTGACCCGCGCCATTCCGCTGATCCTCACCGGGCTGGCCGCCACCGTCGCCTTCAAGGCGCGGCTGTTCAACATCGGCGCCGAAGGCCAGCTCTACGCGGGCGCCCTGGCCGCCGTCGCCGTGGGCGGCATGCATGGCGGCACGGGCTTCGAGCTGTCGCCCTGGCTGCTGTTCCCGCTGATGATGCTGGCCGCCGCGGTGGCCGGCGCGCTGATGCTGCTGGGCCCCGCGCTCATGAAGAACAAGCTCGGCGTCGACGAGGTCGTGACCACGCTGCTGTTCAACTTCATCGTGCTGCTGGGCGTGTCGGCGCTGCTCGACGGGCCGATGAAAGACCCGAGCGCCATGGGCTGGCCGCAGAGCGTGTCGCTGCAGTCCGACCTGGAGCTGGGCAAGCTCATCGCGCAGACGCGCGTGCACACCGGGCTCCTGTGGGCGGTGTCGCTCGCGGTGATGGTGTGGGCCGTCTTCAAGTACACGGTGCTCGGTTTCGACATCCGCGCCGTGGGCGCCAACGCGCGCGCCGCGGCCTTCGCGGGCGTGCCGGTGACGCGCACCGTGGTCATGGTGGCGCTGCTGTCGGGCGCGCTGGCCGGGCTGGCGGGCGCCATCGAGGTGGCGGGCCGCACCAGCTACGTCACGCTCGACATGTCGCCGGGCTACGGCTACACGGGCATCGTCATCGCGATGCTGGCCGGGCTGCATCCGCTGGGCGTGATCGCGGCCGGCGTGTTCGTGGCCGGCGTGCTGGTCGGCGCCGACACCATGAGCCGCGCGGTCGGCGTGCCGACGTACATCGCCGACGTGATCGTCGCGGCCTCGCTGATCGCGGTGCTGGTGGCGACGCTGCTGACGCAATACCGCGTGCGGGTGAAGAAATGACAAGCGCTTTTGCCTCTTCTGCCTTGCCACTTCCCCTCCCGGGGGAAGGCTGGGATGGGGGCACGCGGCCTTCGAAGCTGCGCGGCGGTGGAAGCCGCCAGCCCCCACCCAAACCCTCCCCCGGAAGGGGAGGGAGAAATACCGCATGACCGACTTCCTCGACATCCTCGCCAACCCCGCCTTCTGGGTCGCGGTGCTGCGCATCGCCACGCCGCTCATCCTCGGCACGCTCGGCGTGCTGCTGTGCGAGCGCGCGGGCGTGCTCAACCTCGGCATCGAGGGGATCATGGTCGCGGGCGCCTTCACCGGCTGGCTCGCGGTGTATGCCGGCGCGCCGCTGTGGGCGGGCGTGGGCGTGGCCGCGCTCACCGGCATGGTGTTCGGCCTGCTGCATGCCTTCCTGACCGTCGGGCTCGCGCTCTCGCAGCACGTGTCCGGCCTGGGCATCACCCTGCTGGCCACCGCGCTCAGCTACTTCGGCTACCGCGTGAGCTTTCCGAAGGTGAATACACCGCCGACCATCACGCCCTTCGCGCCGATGGACTGGCTGCCCGTTCCCATCCTGAGCGCGCAGACCGCGCTCACCCTCTTCGCGCTGCTGCTGGTGCCCGTGGTCGGCTGGGTGCTGTACCGCACGCCGCTGGGCCTGGCGCTGCGCATGGCCGGCGAGAACCCGCAGGCCGCGGAAAGCCAGGGCGTGTCGGTCGCGGCCACACGCACCGGCGCCATCGTCGCGGGCTCGGCGCTGATGGGCATGGCGGGCTCGTTCCTCACGCTGTCGGCGTTCAACGCTTTCTTCTTCAACATGGTGAACGGCCGCGGCTGGATCTGCGTGGCGCTGGTCGTGTTCGCCTCGTGGCGGCCCGGCAAGGCCCTGCTCGGCGCGCTGCTGTTCGCCTTCTTCGACGCGCTGCAACTGCGGCTGCAACAATCGGGCGACGCCGTGCTGCCCTACCAGCTGTACCTGATGCTGCCGTACCTGCTGTCGATCCTGGCGCTGGTGCTGGTGGCGCGCAAGGCCAGCTACCCGCAGGCACTGATGAAGCCCTACCGCAAGGGAGAACGCTGACGATGACCATGACCTCCACCGCGCGCGGCGCCCTGCTCGCCGCCTCGCTGGCGCTGTGCGGCGCGAACGCGCAGGCGCTCGGCGCCGACTACAGCTACGAGACCTTCAAGACGCCCGACGCCGTGAGCTGGGTGCAGCTGTGCGGCACCTGGGGCAAGGACCACCACGGCACCTACCGCGTGGTGCATGCCGACCAGTACGCGCAGTCGTTCCTCTACGTGCAGTGGATGACGCGCGACGCCAACGGCAGCCTGCATGCCGAGCACACGGTCGCGGTCGCGGAGCTCGACAACGACCATGCGGAGATCGCGCTGAGCGACCTCACCTGCCGCGCCACGCCGCGCGGCATCGTGGTGACGGCCAAGGCCGACTCGGGGCACGACGACAAGCTGCGCCGCGTCACGATCGAAGTCGGTCCGGCGCCGGGACAGTACCGCTTCCGGCCGCAGCGCACGCGCTGAACCCCGGCGGGCCAGCGCCGAACGAACACCGTCCGCCCCACGATCACAAAGACCCACGATGCTCGACCTCCTCATCACCAACGCCACCCTCCCCGACGGCCGCACCGGCATGTCGATCGCCGTGCAGGGCGGGCGCATCGCCGAAGTCACCGAGGGCCTTGCCGCACCCGCGCACGAGACGCTCGACGCGCAGGGCCTGCTGCTCTCGCCGCATTTCGTCGACCCGCATTTCCACATGGACGCCACGCTGAGCTACGGCCTGCCGCGCGTCAACCAGAGCGGCACGCTGCTCGAAGGCATTGCGCTGTGGGGCGAGCTGAAGCCGTTGCTCACGGCAGAGGCGCTCATCGAGCGCGCGCTGGCGTACTGCGACTGGGCGGTGGCCAAGGGCTTGCTCGCGGTGCGCACGCACGTGGACACCAGCGACCCGAGCCTGCTCGCCGTCGATGCGCTGCTGGAGGTCAAGCGCCAGGTGGCGCCCTACCTCGACCTGCAGCTGGTCGCGTTCCCGCAGGACGGCGTGCTGCGCTCGCCGGGCGGTGTCGCCAACATCGAACGCGCTCTCGACAAGGGCGTGGACGTGGTCGGCGGCATTCCGCAT
Source organism: Variovorax sp. OK605 (assembly GCF_900115445.1). Lineage (NCBI taxonomy): Bacteria > Pseudomonadati > Pseudomonadota > Betaproteobacteria > Burkholderiales > Comamonadaceae > Variovorax > Variovorax sp. OK605. The sequence goes on along the minus strand of NZ_FOWL01000001.1, from coordinate 85,432 downwards.
TTCGAGCGCACCATGGCCGACGGCGCGGCCAGCGTGAAGCTGCTGTGCGAAATGGCGGCCGGGCGCGGCAAGCTGGTCGACATGCACTGCGACGAGTCGGACGACCCGCTGTCGCGCCACATCGAGACGCTGGCGTTCGAGGCGCAGCGCCTGGGCCTGCAGGGCCGCGTGACGGGCTCGCACTGCACGTCGATGCACTCGATGGACAACTACTACGTGAGCAAGCTGCTGCCGCTCATCGCGCAAAGCGGCGTGGCGGTCATTGCCAACCCGCTCATCAACATCACGCTGCAGGGCCGCCACGACACCTACCCCAAGCGCCGCGGCATGACGCGCGTGCCCGAGCTGATGGCCGCCGGCGTGAACGTGGCGTTCGGCCACGACTGCGTGATGGACCCGTGGTACGGCATGGGCTCGGGCGACATGCTCGAAGTGGCGCACATGGGCCTGCACGTGGCGCAGATGACCAGCCAGGCCGGCATTCGCCAGTGCTTCGAGGCGGTGACCACGAACGCCGCGCGCGTGATGCACCTGGAAGGCTATGGCCTCGCGGCGGGCTGCGAGGCGAGCTTCGTGCTGCTGCAGGCGCGCGACCCGGTCGAGGCGATCCGCCTGCGCGCCACGCGGCTCAAGGTGTTCCGCAAGGGCAAGCTGCTGGCGCAAACACCCGCGGCCACCGCGAGCCTGCACATCGCCGGCCGCGGCGATTCGACCAGCTGGATGACGCCCCGGCGCTGAGCTGGACAACACGCCGGCGCCAGGCCCGGGTCAGTCGTCTTCCGCGGCCGCCGGCGCGGTGTTGCCGAGCAGCGCCGCCTCGATCTTGCGCACCTCGCGGCGCAGCTCGCGCGCCATGTCGTCGCAGCGGTCGGCGCCGAGCCGCCCCGAGATGGCCGCGATGCTGATCGCGCCCACCGGGTTGTTCTTGGGGAACGCGATGCCGATGGCGCCCGTGCCGGGCGTCACCACGCTGTCGATGAAGGCGTAGCCCCGCGCCCGGCCCTGCGCCACGGCCTCGCGCAGGAAGTCGGCCGTGAACGAGGCGAACTTCTCGTACCGATGGCCGTTGGCCTGGATGATGGCTTCGGCCTCCGCCTCGGGCATGGCGCACAGCATCGACAGGCCGCCCGCGCCCACGCCCAACGGGCGGCGGATGCCGATGTCCAGCGGCATCGCCTTGATCGGAAAGTCGCCCAGCGCGCGGTTGGTGCACACCGCCTCCATGCCGCTGCGCTCGCTGAGGTACAGCGTGTCCTGCGTGAGGTCGGCCAGCCGGTGCAGCGCGCCGTCGCACAGCTCGCTGAGCCGGTAGCGCGGCCGCGCGAGCAGGCCCAGCTCGTACAGCAGCGGCCCCAGAAAGTACTTGCGCGTGGCCACGTCGCGATCGACCAGCCCTTCGATTTCCAGCCGCGTGAGCATGCGCGCGCAGGTCGACTGCGGCAGCCCGCTGGTCGCCGCGATTTCGCCGATGCGCATGCCCCGCCGCCCGCGGGACGCCACAACGCGGAGCATGCCGACCACCCGCTCGATGCTCTGCGTGCCGGTGCGTGCGTTCTCACCTTGTGGCGATTCTTTTCCTGCCATGTCTGCCCTTCCGGTTTTGTCTCCTAGGTGTCGCTTTATATTGCATCCACATTGTGGATATTTAAGGGTTATCCTCATCCGGGGCAAAAGGCCGGCTCATCTGTAATTCATGGGAAGCGACAACACACGTCGCCACATTGTGGATACACAAGGAATGCAGATGCCCCAAACGATGACCGAGAAAATCCTGGCCCGCGTGGCCGGACGCCCCAGCGTTCGCGCCGGCGAGGAAGTGCTGGCCCGTCCCGATTTCGTGATCGCCTACGACTTCCCCGGCTACACCGACGTGTTCTTCAAGGAAGCCAAGGAGGAGTTCGGCGTGGACAAGGTGCCCAGCCCCGAGCGCTTCGTGCTCTTCATCGACCACATGGTCCCGGCCACGGCGCCCAAGGAAGAAGAGCTGCACAAGGTCACCCGTGCCTGGGGCAAGGAACAGGGCGTGCCGGTGCACGAGCGCGAAGGCATCGGCCACCAGGTGTCGGCCGAGCTGGGCTACGCCACGCCGGGCGCGTTCGCGGTGCACTTCGACGGCCACGTGAGCCAGCTCGGCGCCTTCGGCACGCTGGCGATGGGCGCGCGCAAGAGCGTGCTCGAGACCTTCGTGAGCGAGACCATGGCGCTCACCGTGCCCGGCACGGTGAAGATCGAGCTCACCGGCACGCTGCAGCCCGGCGTGATGGCGCGCGACGTGTTCCACCACATGGTGCGCGTGCTGGGCCCGTCGTCGTGCCGCTTCAAGGTGGTCGAGCTGTGCGGGCCGGTCATCGACGAGATGAGCATCGAAGGCCGCCAGACCATCTGCGGTCAGGCCATGTTCCTGGGCGCGACCACCATGCTGATCGCCCCCGACGCCAGGACGCTGGCATACGCCGAAGGCCGCTCGAAGATCGTGCTCGACCCGGTCTACCCCGACGCCGACGCCGTGTACGACCGCGAAGTGACCATCGACGTGAGCGCGCTCACCCCCATCGTGGTGGCGCCGCCCAGCCCCGCCAACACGCGCGACCTGTCCGAATACGCGGGCCTGGAAGTGCACACCGGCTACCTCGGCTCCTGCGCCAGCGGCCGGCTCGAAGACCTGCGCGCCGCGGCCGACGTGCTGCGCGGGCGCCGCATCAAGCCGGGCTTCCAGCTGCACGTGGTGCCGACCTCGCAGGCCATCATGTCGCAGGCCGCCAAGGAGGGCCTGATTTCCACGCTGGTGGACGCCGGCGCCTTCATCAGCTCGTCGAGCTGCGACTACTGCTACGGCCGCATCGCGACCATGACCGACGGCCAGCGCGCCGTGTCGACCGGCACGCTGAACACCCCGGGCCGCATGGGCAGCGCCGATTCGGAAATCTTCATCTGCAACGCGGCGGTGGTGGCGGCCTCCGCGCTCGAAGGCTGCATTGCCGACCCCCGCCCGTACCTGGCCGAAGCTGCCGAAGCCAAAGCCAAGGCCTCCCGCGCCCTCGAAGGGAGCGCCGCATGAGCATGTCCAACCTGCAAGGCCGCGCGGCCTGGGTCTTCAAGGAAGACGACTTCGACATCGACCTGATCGTCGGCATCAAGAACATCAAGATCACCGACATCCACGAGCTGGCGGCCGTCACCATGACGAGCTACGACCCCGACTTTGCCAAGTCCGTGAAGAAGGGCGACCTGCTCGTGGGCGGCCACAACTTCGGCTACGGCCACCCGCACTACCCCGCGATGCGCGCCATGCGCCACCTGGGCGTGGCCGGCGTGATTGCCGAGTCGTTCTCGCCGGGCTTCTTCCGCGGCGAGATCAGCATGGGCTTTCCGCTGGTCACCTGCCCCGGCATCCGCGAGATCGCCACGCGCTGGGACGAGCTGAAGGTCGACTGGGAGGCCAGCACCGTCACGAACGTCGGCAGCGGCAGGCAGTTGCCGTTCGAGCGGCTGTCGTCGGTGGAGCGCGGCACGCTGGAGGCCGGCGGCTTCATTCCGTACCTGAAGGCACGGCTGGCGAAGCAAGGCGAAGCATCGCCGGCCGCACCGTCTGCGGCCTGAGCCCGGAGCACACCGCATGCTCCAGATGATCGTGAGCGGCGTCGCCCTGGGCGCCATCTACGGGCTGATCGCCCTGGGCATCGTGATGGTGTTCAAGGCGACCGGCATTCTCAACTTCGCGCACGGCGAGGCGGCCATGCTCTCGGCCTTCACCGCCTGCACGCTGGTGCGCCTGGGCCTGCCGATGTGGGCCGTGGTGCCCATCGTGCTGCTGTTCGGCGCGGCGCTCGGCATGCTGATCGAGCGCTTCATCATTCGCCGCTTCATCGGCAAGGCGCTGCTGTCGTCGGCCATCTGCACGCTGGGCCTGTTCCTGATCTTCGGCGACCTCGCCATCTGGATCTGGGGCAAGGACACGCAGGAGCTGCCCAGCGTGTTCCCGGCCGCGCCCATCGACCTGGGCGGCGTGATCGTCTCGGGCATCGACCTGGGCATCGTGGGCGTGTGCGCGGCGCTGGCCGGCGCGCTGTTCGCGTTCTTCCGCTTCACGCGGCTGGGCATCGCCATGCAGGCGACCATGGAGAACCCCACGGCCGCGCGGCTCATGGGCATTCCCATCAAGCGCATCTACTCGCTGGCCTGGGCGCTGTCGCACGTGATCGCGGCGGCCGCGGGCCTGCTGATCGCGCCGCTGACCTTCGTGCACTTCTCGATGATGCAGAGCGCCCTGCACTTCGCCTTCGCGGCGGCCGTGCTCGGCGGCATCGGCAGCATGCCCGGCGCGCTGCTGGGCGGCGTGATCATCGGCGTGACCTCCAACCTCACCGGCGCCTACCTGTCCTCCGAATGGAAGGACGCGGTGCCCTTCATCGTGATGCTGGCCATCCTGATCCTGCGCCCGCACGGGCTGCTGGCGCGGCGCCAGGTCAAGAAAGTCTGAGGCAAGCTCCATGACTCGCATCTTCGATTCGCGGCCCTGGCTGGCGCCGCTCGCCTTCATCCTGCTGTTCGTGCTCGCACCGCTCATTCCGGGCGGCTACGTGCTCTACATCTTCACGCTGGTGCTGATCTACACGCTCGCGTCCTTCGGCACCAACATCCTGACGGGCTACACCAACCTGATCTCGATGGCCGGCGCCGTGTTCTTCGGCATCGGCGCCTACGGCAGCGCGATTCTCACGACGCACTTCGGCGTGCCGCTGGTGCTGTCGATGCTCATCGCGGCGGCCATTGCCACCGTGGTGGGCGTGCTGCTGGCGCTGCCGGTGCTGCGGCTGGAGGAAGTGTTCCTGGCCATCGCCACGCTGGGCTTCGTGATGATCTCGGTGGAGATCGCCAAGTCCGGCGGCGAGCTCACGGGCGGCGAGAACGGCATGGGCGCGCCCGGCCCGACGCTCCTGGGCTTCGCGCTGGACGAGCGGGCCTACCACCTGTTCGTGGCCGTGGTGCTGGGTGCCGCGCTGTGGATTGCGCGCAACCTCTCGCAGAGCCACTTCGGACGCGGCTTCCTGGCGCTCAAGGGCAGCGAGACCGCCTCGCGCGCGCTGGGCCTGAATGCCACCAAGCTCAAGCTCATTGCCTTCGGCGTGTGCGCGTTCTACACGGGCCTCTCGGGCGCGCTGTATGCGCCGGTGGTGCGCTTCATCGATCCGTCGCTGTTCAACATCATGGTGTCGATCAGCTTCGTGTCGATGGTGATCGTGGGCGGGCTGGGTTCGATCATGGGCTCGGTGCTGGGGGCGGTGTTCGTCATCGGCGCGCCGCAGCTGCTCACCTACTTCGGCTTCGACCAGTTCCAGCGCGCGCTGTACGGCGTGGCGATGATCCTGGCGCTGATGTTCCTGCCCGACGGGCTGGCCAGCCTGCTCAAGCGCAAGAAGCTGCCGGGCGCGGATGCGGCCTCGGGTGCGGCATCGGGTGCGACATCGGGTTCGGAGGTGCCGCGATGAGGGCACTGATCGACGGCGCCCCCGTCGCCACCCGCGCGCAAGCCCCGGCCGGCACGGCCCCGCTGCTGTCGCTGCAGGACGTGCGCATGAGCTTCGGCGGCATCGTTGCCGTGCAGGACGTCGGCTTCGACGTGATGCCCGGCACCGTGCACGCGCTGATCGGGCCGAACGGCGCGGGCAAGACCACGATGCTCAACTGCATCAGCCGCTTCTACACGCCGCAGAAGGGCGCGATGCGCCTGCGCACGGCCCACGGCGAGCACGACCTGCTCAAGTGCAAGGCGCACCAGATCTCGCGCCTGGGAATTGCGCGCACCTTCCAGAACCTGGAGCTGTTCGCGGAGCTCACGGTGTTCGACAACGTGCTCATCGCGCGCTCGGGCGCCATGCGCTGCACGCTGGCCGAGGCACTGCTGCGGCTGCCGCGCCAGCGCCGCGAAGAGCGCGAGCAGCGCGAGCGCACGCAGCAGATCATCGACAGCCTGAAGCTGGGCGCGCATGCCCACACGCTGGTGCGCGACCTGCCCTACGGCACGCAGAAGCTGGTGGAGCTGGCGCGCGCCATGGCGCTGGAGCCGGTGCTGATGCTGCTCGACGAGCCGGCCGCCGGCATGAACAACCGCGAGATCGACGCGCTGGGCGACACGCTGCGCCGGCTGCAGCAGGCCACGGGCGCGACGCTGCTGCTCATCGAGCACAGCATGCCGCTGGTGATGTCGATCTCCGACACCATCACCGTGATGCACAACGGCGCCTTCCTGGCGCAGGGCTCGCCGCGCGAGATCGAACAGAACCCGGCCGTGGTCGAGGCCTATCTCGGAGGAGGCAAGAGTGGCAAACGCCGTTGAAGACAGCAAGCGCGGAGAACCGCTGCTGCGCGTGGACAACCTGGGCGCCGCCTACGGCAAGATCCGCGCGCTGCACGGCGTGTCGATCGAGGTGCCGGCGGCCGGCATCGTGTGCGTGCTGGGCGCCAACGGCGCGGGCAAGACCACGCTGATGCGCGCGCTCTCGGGCCTGCTGCCGGTGTCCGGCGGCACCGCGGTGTTCGACGGGCGCAGCATCGCCAACGTGCCAGCCGAACAGCTGGTGCGCCGCGGCGTGGTGCATGTGCCGCAGGGCCGCATGGTGTTCGCGCAGCTCTCCGTGAAGGAGAACCTGGTGCTCGGCGGCTACACCCGCCCGGCCGGCGAGGTGCGCGAGGACATCGACCGCGTGCTGGGCTACTTTCCGCGGCTGAAGGAGCGCATCACCTCGCGCGCGGGCACGCTGTCGGGCGGCGAGCAGCAGATGCTGGCGATTGCGCGCGGCCTGCTCGCCAAGCCCCGCCTGCTGATGCTCGACGAGCCCTCGATGGGCGTGGCGCCCATCATGAAGGACGCCATTTTCTCGACGCTGCGCGACATCCGCGACCGCGAGCGGCTCACGCTGCTGATCGTGGAGCAGGACGCCGACATCGCGCTCGACATTTCCGACGAGGGCTACGTCATCGAGACCGGCCGCGTCGTCATGCACGGGCCGGCCGCCGAGCTGGCCGGCAACGAGGACATCCGCCGCGCCTACCTTGGCGGCTGAGGCGGCTGAGCCCAAGCAGATTTTTTCCCCACACCAATGACAGGAGACAGACCCATGACCCACCCCGCTTCGCGCCGTACCGTGCTCGCCGCCGGCGCCGCCCTGCTGTGCGCCGCCGCACTGCCGACCCTGGCCTTCGCCTTCGAGAACAAGGCCGAGGGCGTGCTCGACAAGGAGATCGTGCTCGGCTCGTCGCAGCCGATGTCGGGCACGCTGGCCTACATGGGCAAGGCGGTGGACGAAGGCATCCGCACCTACTTCGACATGGTGAACGAACAGGGCGGCGTGAACGGCCGCAAGATCAAGCTCATCACCTACGACGACGAGCTCAAGCCCGCGAAGTCGGTGGCCAACGCCAAGCTGCTGGTGGAGCGCGACAACGTGCTGGCGATGGTGGGCAACATCGGCCACGCCACCAACATCAGCGCCTACGAGTACAGCTCGACCCGCAAGGTGCCGACCATCGGCGCGCTGAGCATCTCCGACCTGACCTCCACGCCGCCGCGCGAGCTGCTGTACGTGCTGCCCTCGCCGCAGTCGACCGAGACGGCCGCCTACATCGACTACGCGGTGGAGAAGCTCAAGGCGAAGAAGATCGCCATGCTTTACCAGAACGACGGCTGGGGCAAGCCGGCCTACGACATCGCGTCCAAGCAACTGGAGAAGCACGGCCTGAAGCTGGTGGAGGCGCAGAGCTTCGAGCGCTTTGCCACCGACATCACCTCGCAGGTGTTCAAGCTCAAGCAGGCCGAGCCCGACGTGGTGATCGTCTATGCGCTGGGCCAGGAGGCCGTGCTGTTCTTCCGCGGCGCGGAAAAGCTGGGCTGGAAGCCGACCGTGTTCGGCGCGGGCGGCCTGAACGACCCGAAGTTCGTCGAGCTGCTGGGCAAGAGCCCGGCCAAGCTGTATGTGGGCTCGTACTACGACGCGGTGGAAGGCGACAACCCGGTCATCAAGGACTTCTTCGCGCGCTACACCAAGCTGTACCCGAAGTCGGCCCCCTCCTCCACGGCGCTCATGGGCTACTCGGCCGCGGCGGTGACGGTCGAGGCGCTCAAGCGCGCGGGCAACGAGCCCAGCCGCACCAAGGTGGTGGCCGCGCTGGACGGCATGACCGGCTTCGACCAGAAGATCGGCCCGAAGATTTCGTTCCAGCCGCTGAGCGCCGGCGGCTATGCGCGCCGCGGCCAGACCGGCGTGGCGCTGATGGAACTCAAGGACCAGAAGTTCGTGTCGCTCGGCGGGTACATCGACCCGGTGAAGCGTTGATTCCCCACTTTTCCGAAGGAGCACTTTTCCCATGACCTCAGTTCGCAAGACGATGCGCGCGCGCATCACCTCCGGCCCCACCTTCTGGATGGCCGGCGCGCAGGACGCGCTCTCGGCGCTGCTCGTCGACCAGTCGGGCTTCGACGGCATCTTCACCACGGGCTTCGGCATCTCGGCCTCGCTGCTGGGCCAGCCCGACGTGGAGCTGTACACGCTGACCGAAAACGTGGGCGTGGTGAACCGCATCGCCAACGTCGTGAAGAAGCCGATCTTTGCCGACGCCGACACCGGCTACGGCAACGTGATCAACGTGGCGCGCACGGTGCGCGAGTTCGAGAAGACCGGCGTGGCCGCGATCTCCATCGAAGACCAGTTCAGCCCCAAGCGCTGCCCCGCCGCCGCCACGACGATGCCGCTGGTGCCGGTGCGCGACGCCGTGGCGAAGATCCGCGCGGCGGTGGATGCGCGCCAGGACCCCGACTTTCTGATCGTGGCGCGCACCGATGCCATCGATCCGTCGGAGGCGACCGACCGCGCGTGCCAGTACGCCGAGGCCGGCGCCGACCTGATCCAGCCGATCTCGCGCACCTTCAAGGGCTTCGAGGACCTGGTGAAGCTCAAGGAGGCCACGGGCCGGCGGCTGTCGCTGCAGCTCATGCAGGGGCTGTGGATGGCCAAGCTGAGCCGCGCGCAGATCGAGTCCGTGGCAGCCTTCGCGACCTACCCGATCGTGACGCTGATGAGCACGGTGCATGCGCTGCAGGCCAACCTGCAGGTGCTGTCGGAGCGCCGTACCGGCGACGTCGACGGGCTGCCGAGCGGCCAGACGACGATGCCGGCGTTCAAGGACTTCATCGGCTGGAACGCCATCGAGGAGCGGCAGGCGTACTACGAGGTGAAAGCCGACGAGGTGGAGCCGGCACTGAAGCGCGCCGCCTGAAGCGACATGTGCAGCGGCGGGTGCAGCGGCACGCACAGCCGCGCATGCAGGCCCTGACCGGGCGGCGTCTCAAGTTCGAGCCGCCCGCCATGCGCCTGCGCGACACGCTGCACGATCGCCAGGCCGAGCCCCGCGCCGGCCGCGCCGCTGCGGTCGGCATGGCCGCGGCGAAAAGCCTGCTTGAGCGCTTCCGCCTCGGCCGGGTCGATGCCGTCGCCGTGGTCCGCGACCTCGACGATCGCTTCTTCGCCTGACACGCGGGTCGACAGCGTGACCGGCGCCCGGCCATGGCGCCAGGCGTTCTCCACGAGGTTGCCGATGGCCCGCTGCATCGCCTGCGGGCGCAAGGGCAGCAATGGCACGCCGCCCAGCTGCAAACTGACCGGCCGGCCGTGATCGGCACTGGCCTCGGCCAACGAACGCGCCAGGTCGTCGAGCGAGGCCAGCGCCAGCCGCTCGTCTGCGTCGCCGCGCGCAAAGTCGAGGAACTGGCCGACGATGGCGTCCATCTCCTCCACGCTGCGCGTCATGCTGCTCACCAGTTCGGGCTCCATGCGGTCGCGCACGATCTCCACGCCCAGGCGCAGCTTGGTCAGCGGGGTGCGCAGGTCGTGCGAGATGCCGGCCAGCATCAGCGCGCGTTCGCGCTCGGTCTGGCGCAGGCTGCCGACGAGCTGGTTGAAGCTGCGGCTCACGGTGGCGACCTCGGTGGGCCCGTCTTCGGGCAGCGGCGCCGGCTCCTGGCCCCGGGCCAGAGTTTGCGCGGCTTCCACCACGCGCACCAGCGGTCGGTTGAGCCGGCGCTGGAACCACAGCGCACCGGCCAGCGCGAGCAAGGCGCTGCCGATCGACACCGCCACCATCGCACCCGTGAACTCGCGCGCGGGCAGCACGCCGGGCATCACCACCCAGTGGTCGCTGCCGTCGAGCGTGAGCCGCAGCGCCAGCCCGCCGTCGGTCTCGCGGCGCCACACCGCCTCGACGCCCTGGCTGGCGACACGCGCCGACACCGAGCGCACGAAGCCGCGCTCCAGCGGCGTGAGCAGCACGCGCGGGCTGACGGCCTGCTGCTCGCGCGCCTTGTCCGCACGTCCAGCACGATCGGCACGCTCGGCCCGGCCCGCCAGCGCCTGCCGGTTGAACCCCTCCACGAACGCCGGCCGCTGCGCCGGCGGCAGCGCCACCAGCCCCGCGCGGATGGCCGCCACGTTGCGCGCCACGCTGTCGGCAATCTGGTCGAGCCGCGGCTTGATGATCATCTCGCGCAGCAGCAGGCCGCCGCCGATCTGGCCCAGCGCGATGAGCGTCACGATCAGGAGCGCGTTGCGCCCGAACAGGCTGCGCGGCAGGAATTTCATGGCACGAACAGGTAGCCCACGCCCCACACGGTGCGGATGTGGCGCGGCTGGGCGGAGTCGGCTTCGATGAGCTTGCGCAGGCGCATCACCTGCACGTCGATGCTGCGGTCGGTGGCCTCGTGCGCGCGGCCGTGGGCCAGCTCGATGAGGCGCTCGCGGCCCAGCGGGCGGTTGGCATTGAGCGCGAGCGCCTGCAGCAGCGCGAATTCGCCGGTGGTGAGGGGCACGTCCTGCATGCCGCCGTCTGCCGCCCGCTCCAGGCGCCGCTCGCCGAGGTGCAGCGTGAAAGCGCCGAAGCGCACGCTTTCCTGCGCCGGCGCGGGCCCGGTGTGCGCGCCCAGCATGCGCTGGCGCCGCACCAGCGCCTGGATGCGCGCCAGAAGTTCGCGCGGGTTGAAGGGCTTGGGCAGGTAGTCGTCGGCGCCCATCTCGAGGCCGACGATGCGGTCGACCGGGTCGCCGCGCGCGGTCAGCATGAGGATGGGAATGGTCTCGCCCTGCGCGCGCAGCCGGCGGCACACGGCCAGGCCGTCTTCGCCCGGCATCATGACGTCGAGCACCAGCACGTCGAAGCGCTCTCGGGCCAGCAGCTTGTCCAGCGGCTGGGCGTTTTCGACGGTGCGCACCGCATAGCCCTGGTCGCCGAGGTAGCGCTGCAGCAGCGCGCGCAGGTCGGCTTCGTCGTCGGCAATCAGGATGCGGGCCAGCGCTTCGGTCATGCGGGGGATCGTAACGGCGCCCGGGCCGGCCGGCCGGGCCCGAAATCATGACAAACGATGACAGGGCCCCGCGTGCGCGCTCACGGATTGTCATGAACCGGCCCGGCGCCGCCATGGCTGGCTCACACCTCGCGCCCACAGTCGCTGTCATGGCTTCGCACGGTGCGCGGCCGCTACCGCAAAGGAGTTCCGGACATGAAGCGCGTTCTTTCCCCGTCGACCTTCGCCATGCTGGCGGGGGCCTTGTCGATCACGGCCCTCATGACGCTCTCGGCCACCGAGGCCGCCGCGGCCAGCCGCCATGTCGTGCGGCCCGATGCCGCGGGCGGCACCACCGCAAGCAACATGCGCGGCATGCGCGGCCCCGACGGCGGCTATGCGGCGCGCGCCGGCACCACCTCGGTCAACCCCGACGGCTCGGCCAGCCACCGCAGCGGCTTTGCGGCCTCCGGTGCACGCGGCAACGTGGAGAGCAGCGGCAGTGCGACACGCGATGCGTCGGGCAACGTGACGCAAGGCCGCAGCACCACGGCCACCAGCGCCGCCACCGGCAACAGCGTGCAGAGCAGCACCAGCTACAGCAGCGGCACCGGCCTCACCCACAGCGCCACCTGCTACAGCGCGGCCGGCGCGGTCATTCCCTGCCGCTGAGCGAAAGGCACCGCCATGACCACCCGCCACGCCCTTCTGCTGGTGCTTGCCACCGCCTCCTTCACCGCCTGCGCGCAGGCGCCCGATGCCGGCCGCGTCGAGCAGATGCGCAGCGAACTGCACAAGCGCTTCGGCGCCGCCGACGCCAACGTCGACGGCCGCCTCACGCGCGACGAAGCCCGCGGCAAGATGCCCTGGGTCTACCGCAACTTCGACGCCATCGACAGCGCCCATGCAGGCAGCGTGACGATGAACCAGATCGAGGCCTACGCCGCGACCCAGCAGCGCAACGGGCGGCAGAAATAGCATGTCCTTCGATGTGCTTCGCGAATCGATGGGGCCGGGCATTGCCGTCTGGCTGACCGCCCTGCTGGTCTTCGTGCTGGCCGCGGCCACGCTCGAAGGGCTGGTGCAGACCTTTGTGCGGCACCGGGCCTACGACTGGCGCGCCTACGGCGCCTCGCTGGCCGATGCCGTGGGCCGCCGCGCGGTCGATGCGCTGGGGCTGTCGATTGCCGCGCCGGTGCTGGCCTGGGCGCATGCCCACCGCGTCGACACGATTACGCTGTCCACACCCGCCGCCTTCGCGCTGCTGTTCGTGGGGCAGGAGTTCTGCTACTACTGGTACCACCGCGCGGCGCACCGGGTGAGATGGTTCTGGGCCACGCATGCGGTGCACCACTCGCCCAACGAGCTGACGCTGGCCGCCGCGCTGCGCCTGGGCTGGACCGGCAAGCTCACCGGCACCGCGCTGTTCTTCGCGCCGCTGGTGTGGCTGGGCTTTCCGCCGCTGGCGGTGGTGGCCACGCTGGCCGCCAACCTGCTGTACCAGTTCTGGCTGCACGCGCCGTGGATGCCGCGCCTGGGCCCGCTCGAATGGGTGCTGAACACGCCCACGCACCACAAGGTGCACCACGCGTCCAACCCCGAGTACCTGGACCGCAACTACGGCGGCGTGCTGATCGTGTTCGACCGGATGTTCGGCACCTTCGCCGCTGAGCGCGAGGACGTGGCGATGCGCTACGGCCTGACCACGCCGCTGCGCACGCACAACCCGTTGCGCATCGCCTTCCACGAATGGGCGAACCTGGGCCGCGACCTCTGGAAAGCCCGCGGCTGGCGCGCGAAAATCTCCACCCTCTTCGGCCCTCCGGGAGCTTCTTCATGACACGTCTTCTTCGGATCTGCGCGGCCTGGCTGGGGCTGCTGGCCTTTTTTCCTGCAGTGGCGCAGCAACCCGGCGCACCCGCGACACCTGGGACACCCGCCGGCATCCGCCGCATCGCCGACCTGCCCTACGGCCCCGACGCGCGCCAGCGCATGGACGTCTACCTGCCCGCGAACGCACACGGTGCGCCGGTGCTGGTGATGGTGCACGGCGGCGCGTGGATGTTCGGCGACAAGGCGGCAGCCTCGGTGATCGACCTGAAGGTCGAGCACTGGGTGCGCGACCAGGGCTTCATCCTGGTGTCGGTGGGCTACCGCTTCGTGCCGCAGGTCGACGTGCTGCAGCAGGCGCAGGACGTGGCGCGCGCGGTGGCCACGGCGCAGGCCAGCGCGCCTTCGTGGGGCGGCGACGCGGGCCGCTTCGTGCTGATGGGCCACTCGGCCGGCGCGCACCTGGTGGCGCTGCTCGGCGCCTCGCCCGACATCGCGCGCCAGCAAGGCGCGCGCCCCTGGCTCGGCACCATCGCGCTCGACAGCGCCGCGCTGGACACCACGGGGCTCATGCGGCGGCGGCACATGAACTTCTACGACCGCGTGTTCGGCAGCGACCCCGCGCTGTGGCGCGCCGTCTCCCCGACCGACACGCTCGCGCCCGGTGCGGCGCCGGTGCTGCTGGTGTGCTCGACGCAGCGGCGCGACGGGTCGTGCACGCAGTCGCAGCAGTTCGCGGCGCGGGTGGCGGCCACCGGCGGGCGCGCCGAGGTGCTGCCCGAAGATCTTTCGCATGCGCAGATCAATGCGGAGCTGGGGCTGCCGGGCGGCTACACCGCGGCGGTGGATGGGTTCGTGCGATCGGTGGGGGCGCAGGGCGCGAAGGCCACCACGGGCGCCCTGGGCGCCCAGGGCGCGATCGGCAAGCCGCAAAGCTAGCGAACTAGGATGGAGGGCATGCCGAAGCAGCCCTCCTCCGATTTCTCCCAGCCTTTCTTCGAACTCGACAACGCGGAGCGCGACAGCGTCGGCCTCGACCCGGTGCCGCCGCACTGGGCGCGCGTGATGTTCAAGGACACCGTGGCTTTCTTCGACGGCGACACGCTGCGCAAGTTCTTGCGCGCAGGCGCCGACGGGTACCTCGAAGTCGACACGCTGCTCGAAACCCGCGAACGCGCCTTCCTGCTGCCCAAGACATCGCGCGGCAAGGAGCGCAAGATCTCCGCGGCCGTGCTGCTCATGACGGAGCGCGCCAACGGCCGCTGGTTCCAGGCCTCGTTCATCGGCGAGCGGCTGAAGGAATCGGATGTTTCCGCGCTCAACACGCGCAACATGCGCGCCATCGATTTCTGGCAGGACGGCAGCCTGCACAACCACGCCGAGCTGCGCGTCTACCTGCGTGCGCGGATGCAACGCATCTCCGATGGCCTGCACCAGGAGATCGCCGAGATGAAGTCGGCCCCGCGCCAGCAGCTGAAGTACCGCCCCGGCGATGTCTTTCGCTTTCGCATCGACGACACGCGCTACGGCTTTGGCCTGCTGCTGGGCAGCCTGAAGGAGATTCGCACGGCCGGCCTGCTGCCGCAAGACCACCCCTGGCACTACGTGATGTCGGTGCCGCTCATCGTGCGATTGTTCGACGGCGCATCGGCCGACCCGCACCCCAGCGTCGAAGCGCTGTCGGCCTGGCCGCTGCTGCCGGCCCAGACCATGATGGACAACCAGCTCTTCTGGGGCGGGTTTCCGGTCATCGGCCGCAAGGCGCTGGTGCCTGGCGACATCGACTTTCCCTGCGGTGTCGGCACGGCGCCGACGCAGGAAGGGCATGCGTTCTTCTACTGGGGATTCGGCTGGCACCGGTTGGCGGATGCAGCGATCGGCGACGAAACCGACAGCGGCATGGGCATCGGCATGCTGGACCGCACGCCCCTGCAGGAAGCCTTGGCGGGCCGCGTGCCGGGGCGGCCCTGGGAGTTGCGGCACCCCGAGCACGCCGCCACGTTCAAGCGGGTGCTGGCCGAGATCGGGTGCGACGGCGTGGCGGACTATGCCGCGTATGCGCAGTGGGCCGGCAGCCTGTCGCCCGAGGCCTTCATCGCGCAGATGCAACCGGCGGAGCCAACGCCCAAAAGCAAGCCAAAAAGCAAGCCCAAAGCCAAGCCCAAGGCCAAACGCGCACCCAAGGCGAATACCTAAGCCAGCTGGCTCGCCAGTTCCTCCAGCGCCTCGCCCACCGGGCGTTCGACCTTCAGCGTGAGCAGCTCGTCGGCCCGCGTGCGGCCCAGGTTCACCGCCGCCACGGGCTTGCCCGCCGCAGCCGCTGCCTGCACGAAGCGGAAGCCCGAATACACCATCAGCGACGAGCCGGCCACAAGCACCGCATCGGCCGCTTCCAGTGCCGCGAAGGCCGCGGTGACGCGCTCCTTGGGCACGCTTTCGCCGAAGAACACCACATCGGGCTTGAGCAGGCCGCCGCAGTGCGCGCAGGCGGGCACGTCGAAGGCGGAGAAGTCGTGGCCTTCGAGGTCGGCGTCGCCGTCGGGTGCGGCGCGGGCTTCGAGCGCCGCCCAGTGCGGGTTGCGTTCGCGCAGCTCGAGCTGCAGCGCCGCGCGCGGCATGCGCCGTTCGCAGGCCATGCAGCGCACGGTATCGATGCGTCCGTGCAGGTCGATGGTGTCTCGGCTGCCGGCGGCGTCGTGCAAGCCGTCGACGTTCTGTGTGAGCAGCAGGCCCACGCGGCCCGCCTGCTCCATCTGCGCCAGCGCGCGGTGCGCAGCGCCGGGCCGCGCACCGGCCATGGTCGGCCAGCCGATCAGGCTGCGCGCCCAGTAGCGGCGGCGCGTCGAGTCCTCGCCCATGAAGGCCTGGTAGGTGACGGGCGACGGACGCTTCCATTCGCCCTTTGCGTCGCGGTAGTCGGGAATGCCCGATTCGGTGCTGCACCCCGCGCCGGTGAGCACGAAGAGCCTGGGGTGGCGGGTGGCGAAGTCGGCTAGCGCGGCGGGCGCGGTGCGCGCGGGGGGATTGGCGGACATGCGGCCAGCATAAGTCGGCGGCCCGATTCCTGCTAAAGGCCTCGTTCTTATCCGTCTGCGGAGAACGCCATGACATCCTTTCGCCCCACGCGCCGCGGTGCGCTGCACATCCTGGCCGCGGGCGTCGCCTCGGCCGCCCTGCCCGCCTTCGCCCAATGGCCCGACCGGGCGATCAGGATCGTCGTGACCTTCCCGCCCGGCGGCTCCAGCGACGTGCTGGCGCGCGTGATGGCCGAGCAGTTGGCCAAGAAACTCGGGCAGCCGGTGGTGGTCGACAACAAGCCCGGCGCGGGCGGCACCATCGGCGGTGCGCAGGTGGCCGCGGCGGCGGCCGACGGCTACACGCTGATGCTGTCGAACACCACGCCCATCGCGCTCGGGCCGTTCACGCTCGACAAGCAGCCCTACGACCCGGTGACGGGCTTCACCCACATCGCCTACCTGGGCGCGGCGCCGCTGGTGGTCATGGCGAGCAAGCCGTCGGGCCTGAAGACCTATGCCGAGTTCGAGGCGATGGCGCGCAAGGACGGGCGCATGGACTTCGGCTCGGGCGGACCGGGGTCGATCGGCCACATCCACGGCGAGCTACTCAGGAAGACCACCGGGATCAACATGGTGCACGTGCCCTACCGCGGCGGCGCACCGATGACCACCGACCTGATCGCCAACACCATTCCAGTGGGCATCGACGTGATCACCGCGTACGTGCCGTTCTTCAAGAGCGGCCAGCTGGTGCCGCTGGCGGTGACGGGCACGCAGCGCTCCCCGCTGATGCCCGACGTGCCGACGATGGTGGAGCTTCACCAGCCGAAGCTGGTGCTGGAGAACTTCTTCGGGCTCTCGGGCCCTGCGAGGCTGCCGCCGGACGTGGTGGCTCGGCTCAACACCGCGTGCAACGAGGTGCTGGTGATGCCCGAGATCCAGCAGAAGCTGACCGAGCTGGGCATCGTGGCCAAGCCGGAATCGGTGGCGATGTTCAACGGCTTCGTGAAGGAGCAGGTCGACGTGCTCGGGCCGACGGTGAAGGGCGCGGGGATCAAGCTGTAGACCGGAACCCGAGCCCGGCCACCAACTCCTGCAGCCTCAGAGGCGAACGCAGACCGCCTGCCGCTCCTGCAGCACCGCCTCCTGCGCGAACCGCAGGCGGTAGGCGCCGACGATGCGCGTGATGGCCGCATCGTCCTTCTCGCTGCGCGGATGCACCAGCACGACGATCTTGGAACGCTCGCGCACCACACCGCCCTGCACGCCCTGCACGCCACTCCACTGGCCGGTGGCGTCGATCACCGTCAGGCCTTGCGGAAAGGCCGGCGTCACGTTCTCGTCGAGGAAGGCGCCCCATTCGGCGTCCGAGACCTGGCCGCCAGCGGGAATGGCGCGGCCGAAGTAGAGCGTGTCACGCTCGAAGGCCTCGAAGCCGCTGCCGCATCGGCTGGCGGCGACAGTCGCCGGCGGCAAGGCGCCGCACCCGGCGAAGGCAAGCACCGTTGCGGCGGCCATCAGCGAGAACGAGGTGCGTGCCATGGCGCGGTGACCGCTCAGGCCTCGGGCGCGATCGCCTCGGCGTACTCGTAGAGCGCGCCCAGGATTTCCTCGGCGCGCTCGTCGGCCTCTTCGGACAGCGCATCGACCTCGCTGAACAGCATCTCGATGGTGCGCGCCCCGCCCTCGCCCTTGAACAGCCGGGCCACGCGCAAGGATTCCCAGCGCTCGGTCTCGTCTTCGTTGAGCAGCTCGGGCCAGTTGCGCGCGCGGTAGCGGAACAGGATCTCGTCGAGCCGGCCGTCGTCGAAACCGGTGCGGTCCTTGGCCAGCTCTTCGGGCGACAGCGCGCGCAGCTGGTTGAGGCGGCGGCGGTCGGCGTTGCCGACGAAGCCGCCGTAGAGGTCTTCGTCGACGTCGGGCGCGGCCTCCTTCGGCCGGGCGTACACCTGCGACCAGATGGCGCTCATGTCGGGCAGGTCGCGCGCGATGGCGGCGTGGCGCATGGCGGTGTCGAGGTCGATGTTCCAGCGCTCGGCCATGGCCGGCGCCAGCGTGCGCAGGTTGCCCACCACCATCGGCGACTTGTTCAGGTGCACGCCCTTCATGGGCAGGCGCACCACGCCTTCGGGCAGGTCGGCGGTGCGCGTGAACAGGCGCAGGCGCAGCGTGTCGGCGTCGAGGTCGCGCAGTTCGCTGGGGTCGTGCGCGAGGTCCCAGGCCAGCAGCTCGTTCTTGTTGGTCGGGTGGCTGGCCAGCGGCCACATCACGGCGATGCAGCCGCGCTCGACCGGGAACATGCCCGACACGTGCAGGAAGGGCTTGGCGGTCTCGCGCATGGCCGGCAGGCCGAGCTCGCTGGCCACGCGGTCCTTCTTGTGCAGGCTGAAGGCAAAGTCGAACAGCTTGGGCTGCTTGTCGCGAATGAGGCGGGCCAGCGCGATGGTGGCGCGCACGTCCGACAGCGCATCGTGCGCCGATTCATGCAGCAGGCCGTTGGCGCGCGCCAGGTCTTCGAGCTTGAAACTGGGCTTGCCGTCTTCCTTCTTCGGCCACTGGATGCCGTCGGGGCGCAGCGCGTAGGTGAGGCGCACCACGTCGAGCAGGTCCCAGCGGCCGCAGTCGTTCTGCCATTCGCGCGCATACGGGTCGATCAGGTTGCGCCAGAACAGGAAGCGCGTGACCTCGTCGTCGAAGCGGATGGTGTTGTAGCCCACGCCGATGGTGCCGGGCTGCGAGAAGGCCTTCTCGATGTGCGCGGCGAACGCGTGCTCGGGAATGCCGCGCTCCAGGCACACCTGCGGCGTGATGCCGGTGATCAGGCAGGCCTCGGGGCTGGGCAGGTAGTCGGGCGCGGGCTTGCAATAGACCATCAGCGGCTCGCCGACCTCGTTCAGCTCGGCGTCGGTGCGGATGGCGGCGAACTGCGAGGGGCGGTCGCGGCGCGGCACGGCGCCGAAGGTTTCGTAGTCGTGCCAGAGAAAGGTGTGGTTCATTCAGAGCAAGGGTGAAGACAAGCGCGCAATGGCATCGCCGAGGCGACGCCAGAAACTTTGGGGCCGGTTGGCGCGCACCGCGCCGGCGCTGTGCAGGTCGGTCTCGAACTGCGCCGCCAGCGGCCGGGCCAGTTCGGGACCATAAACCACCGCGCACACCTCGAAGTTGAGGCGGAAGCTGCGGTTGTCGAAATTGGCGGTGCCGATCATCGCGCAATGGTCGTCCACCACCAAGGTCTTGGAGTGCAGCATGCGCGCCTTGTACTCCCAGACCTTCACGCCGGCGGCGATCAGCTCGTCGAAATAGGAGCGCGCGGCGGCGCTCACGATGGCCGAGTCGCTGCGCCGCGGCACCAGCAGGCGCACGTCGACGCCGCGCAGCGCGGCGCTGGTGAGCGCCATGAGCGCGGGCTCGCCGGGCACGAAGTACGGCGTGGTGAGCCAGGCGCGCGTCGTGGCCGAATGAATGGCCTCGACGTGCATGCGGTGGATGGCTTCCATCGCGTTGTCGGGGCCGCTGGTGACGATCTGCACCGGGATGTCGCCCGCCTCCAGCTGCGGCAGCAGCGCGTTCAGCGTGTCGTCCATGCCGCGCGGGTCTTCGCCGGTGGCGTAGGTCCAGTCCTCGAGGAAGGTGGTCTGCAGCCAGCGCACCGCGCTGCCCTCGATGCGCAGGTGCACGTCGTGGTACGCGTCGGGATTGGTGCGCTTGTCTTCCTCGTCGGTGATGTTCACGCCGCCCGTGAAGCCCACGCGGCCGTCGCACACCACGATCTTGCGGTGGGTGCGGTAGTTGGTCACCGGGCGCAGGCGGCGGCCGATCTTGGTGTCGTGGAACAGCGCCAGCTTCACGCCCGCCTCGAGCATCGGCGCCATGAACTTGCGCCCGATGCGCTTGGAGCCCAGCGCGTCGATCAGCAGGCGCACCGTCACGCCCTGCCTTGCGCGCTCGACCAGCAGGTCGCGCAGCGCGGTGCCGATCTTGTCGGGCTCGAAGATGTAGTACTCGAGGTGGATGTGGTCCTGTGCGGCACGCACGGCGTCGAAGATGGCGTCGAAGGTGCGCGCGCCGCCCGAGAGCAGCTCGACGTCGACCGCGCTCGACACCGGCAGCCCGCAGGTCGCCGTGCCCAGCCTGGCCATCTGCTGCAGCGCCGGCGGCGCGTTCTGCGCGGCGTCGCGCAGGCGCGCCACGTCGGCCTGGGCGAAGGCGCTGGCGCGGCTGCGCAGGCGCTTGAGCCGCTGCTTGCGCAGGCGCTGCGGCCCGAGGAAGTAATAGATGACGAAGCCCGCGAACGGCAACAGCGCGAGCGACAGGATCCAGCTCATCGTGGACACCGGCGCGCGCTTCTGCATCACGATCCAGATCGACAGCACCGCGATGTAGCCGCTCCATGCGAGGGAGAGGCCGGTCTTCCATTCGGGGCTGAGGACGGGGAGGATCAAGGCAAGAGGGAGCGAAAAGGAGCGAAGGGGAACGAAAGGGAGCGAGAAGGCGGTCGAAGTGGCCGCGCCCAAAGAAAA
Organism: Variovorax sp. OK605; assembly: GCF_900115445.1. Classification (NCBI taxonomy): domain Bacteria; kingdom Pseudomonadati; phylum Pseudomonadota; class Betaproteobacteria; order Burkholderiales; family Comamonadaceae; genus Variovorax; species Variovorax sp. OK605. The sequence goes on along the minus strand of NZ_FOWL01000001.1, from coordinate 64,736 downwards.
AGGCCGGCAGCGCGAATGCTACCGGCCTTTTCAGGCGCTTTCGAGGCAGGCCGGCGGCCTTATGGGCCGCGGCTCGTCCGGTTCTCTCAGCCCGTGGCGGCTTCTTCCGCTTCGGGCTTCGACTTGCCTTCCTTCTTCGGAAGCGGCTGGATGTCGAGCAGCACTTCGTCCTTGTCGTCGAGGTCGACTTCGAGGCGGCCACCGTCGGTCAGGCGACCGAACAGCAGTTCGTCGGCCAGTGCACGACGGATCGTGTCCTGGATCAGGCGCTGCATCGGACGCGCGCCCATCAACGGATCGAAGCCCTTCTTCGCCAGGTGCTTGCGCAGCTTGTCGCTGAAGGTGACTTCCACCTTCTTCTCGCTGAGCTGGGTTTCCAGCTGCAGCAGGAACTTGTCGACCACGCGCAGGATGACGTTTTCGTCGAGCGCCTTGAAGTTGACGATGGCGTCCAGCCGGTTGCGGAATTCGGGCGAGAACAGGCGCTTGATGTCGCCCATTTCGTCGCCCGCCTGGCGCGGGTTGGTGAAGCCGATGGTCGCCTTGTTCATGGTCTCGGCGCCCGCATTCGTCGTCATGATGATGATGACGTTGCGGAAGTCGGCCTTGCGTCCGTTGTTGTCGGTCAGCGTGCCGTGGTCCATGACCTGCAACAGCACGTTGAAGATGTCGGGGTGCGCCTTCTCGATTTCATCGAGCAGCAGCACCGAGTGCGGCTTCTTCGTGACGGCCTCGGTCAGCAGACCGCCCTGGTCAAAGCCGACGTAGCCCGGAGGCGCGCCGATCAGGCGGCTCACCGCATGACGCTCCATGTACTCCGACATGTCGAAGCGGATCAGCTCGATGCCCATGATGTAGGCGAGCTGCTTCGCGGCTTCGGTCTTGCCGACGCCCGTGGGGCCGGAGAACAGGAACGAGCCGATCGGTTTGTCGCCCTTGCCCAGGCCCGAACGCGCCATCTTGACCGCCGAGGCGAGCACTTCGAGCGCCTTGTCCTGGCCGAACACCACGCTCTTGAGGTCGCGCTCGATGGTCTGCAGCTTGCCGCGGTCGTCGTTGCTGACGTTGGCCGGGGGAATGCGCGCGATCTTCGCCACGATTTCCTCGACTTCCGTCTTGCTGATGGTCTTCTTGCGCTTGCTCGGCGGCAGGATGCGCTGGGCGGCACCGGCTTCGTCGATGACGTCGATCGCCTTGTCGGGCAAATGACGGTCATTGATGTACTTGGCGCTGAGCTCGGCGGCGGCCTGCAGGGCCGCCACGGCGTACTTCACGCCATGGTGTTCCTCGAAGCGCGACTTCAGGCCCTTCAGGATGTCGACGGTTTCCTGCACCGACGGCTCGACCACGTCGACCTTCTGGAAGCGACGCGACAGGGCCGCGTCCTTCTCGAAGATGCCGCGGTATTCCGTGAAGGTGGTTGCGCCGATGCACTTGAGCTGGCCGCTGGACAGCGCCGGCTTCAGCAGGTTCGACGCGTCGAGCGTGCCGCCCGAGGCTGCGCCCGCACCGATCAGGGTGTGGATTTCGTCGATGAACAGGATGGCGTTCGGCTTGTCCTTGAGCGACTTGAGCACGCCCTTCAGGCGTTGTTCGAAGTCGCCGCGGTACTTGGTACCGGCCAGCAGCGCGCCCATGTCGAGCGAGAACACCTGCGATTCGGCCAGGATCTCCGGCACGTCGCCCTGCGTGATGCGCCATGCGAGGCCTTCGGCGATGGCCGTCTTGCCCACGCCGGCCTCACCCACCAGCAGCGGGTTGTTCTTGCGCCGGCGGCACAGGATCTGGATGACGCGCTCGACCTCGTACTCACGGCCGATCAGCGGATCGATCTTGCCGTCCTTGGCCATCTGGTTGAGGTTCTGCGTGAACTGCTCGAGCGGCGATGCCTTCTCGTTGCGTTCGCCGCCGCCCTCTTCGCCCTCGCCCGAAGGCGCTTCGCCGGTGCCCTTGACGGCTTCAGGCGGATCGCTCTTCTTGATGCCGTGGGCAATGAAATTGACCACGTCCAGGCGGGTGACGCCCTGCTGGTGCAGGTAGTACACGGCGTGCGAGTCCTTTTCGCCGAAGATCGCGACCAGCACGTTGGCGCCGGTGACTTCCTTCTTGCCGTTGCCGGTGGACTGCACATGCATGATGGCGCGCTGGATCACGCGCTGGAAACCCAGCGTGGGCTGGGTGTCGACATCATCGGTACCCGCCACCTGGGGCGTGTTGTCCTTGATGAAGTTGGTGAGCGACGCCCGCAGGTCGTCGACGTTGGCCGAGCAGGCGCGCAGAACTTCCGCGGCGCTCGGGTTGTCCAGCAAAGCGAGCAGCAGATGTTCCACGGTGATGAACTCGTGGCGTTGCTGCCGGGCCTCGACGAAGGCCATGTGCAAGCTGACTTCCAGTTCCTGGGCAATCATGTGATTTCCTTTTGCCTTGCTGTAAATAAGTTCTCAGATGGGTTGGAGCTTGCGCAATTCAACTGGTTCATGCAACCGGTTCGCTGACACATTGCAGCGGATGCCCGGCTTGCTGGGCCGCTTCCATCACCTGGTTCACCTTGGTGGCCGCCATGTCGCGGGAATAAACCCCACAGACGCCGCGGCCATCGAGGTGGATCTTGAGCATGATCTGGGTCGCGGTTTCGCGATCCTTGCTGAAATATTCCTGCAGCACGACGATCACAAACTCCATCGGCGTGTAGTCGTCGTTCAGCATGACCACCTGGTACATCTGGGGCGGCGCAGTTTTCTGCGGCCGGCGCTCCAGGACGACCGAATCTCCGTCATCGCCCGCCGGTTTCTGCGCCGGCGGGGTGTTTGGAGTTTTTGGAATTCTCGTTGCCATGAAAAAGATTCTATAGAGCGTGCAAGCGGCGTGCCGACGCCAGAGGACTTGGTGGCGCGTATTCGACAAATCAAGGGCCTTGCGTCGTTGCCGACAACAGAAATTGCACATAAAAAAACCGGCGCGAGGCCGGTCTTTCATATATTGCGCAGCACCCGCGCCTTGGGCGCCGGCAATTTTTTTCCTGGCGGACGTGCCGGCGCCGGTAAATCGGGCGGCAATGCGTCGATTTCCGCGTCGCTGAGTTCGCGCTCGGGAGCTTCCGGAGCAACCGTGGACGCCGGCGGCGCGGCTTTTGGTGTTTCGAATCGACGCACCTGCTCGGTGGTCGGCAACGCAACCAGCATTCTTTGCGGCCGCGCCACCGGCGCCGGCGGTGCCACCACCAGCGGCACCGGGCCGCCTGCGTTGCCCCGCAAGGCCTGCCACTCCTCGCGACGCAGCGTGTCCTGCCCGGCCTGCCATCGTTGCTGTTCGCGCGCCTGCTCGCTCCAGTGCGCCGCCTGCAGCTTTCCCAGACGTTCGAACTCCAGCCGGACGGCTTGCTGCACCCATTGCGGCACGCACAGCGAGGCCAGTTGCGTGTCGCGCTCGGCCTTCTCGCGGGCCAACTCGAGCGTCCACCGCAGGGCCTCCAGCTGCGCGGTCGCCCTGCGCGTGTAGACCCACGCCCCCAGAACAGCGCCCAGCGCGCCGACGAGGAAGCAGACGATCGGCAAGCCGAGCGACATGCCGTGCATCAAGCGACCTCCCCTTCGGCATCCCTTTTGGGGTCCCGTTCGCCGTCCCGTTCACCCTCCCATTTGCGCAGCAGATCGAGCGGAATCGCGTCGGCCACCTCGCAGAAACGCCGGCCGATCATGCGTTCGGCTTGCTTGAGCAGGACCGCGACCGGGCTGCTGGGCTCGTAGATTTCAAGCCATTCGCGCGCGACCCGGAGGCTGTCGCGCACATCTTCCCGCCACGCGACGCGCACGCCAGCGCCATCGGACGTCGCGGGTGTGATCGGCATCGCAGGGGCACCGAAGCTCTCGAGCGGATGGGCCGGTTCGCCGACCCTCTCGCTCACTGCTCGTTCGACCGGATCGAAAAGTTGCAATAAAACCACCAACGGCTTCAGCGAAGGCGCGTCCTGGCCCAGGTGGGCGGCGGACCACACGGCAATCCGTCGTGCGGCACGCGACGCCTCGGCGAGTTGCCGCACCGGGGCCGAGGCATCGGAAGCCAGCCGCAGTTCGTCCAGTTGTTGCGCCATCGAATCGGGACTGGGAGCATCGAGCGGCCGAGGCACGGCCCCGGCGCGTTCCACCTCGCGAACGGTCAGGTGGCGGGCGGCGTTCGCTGCGACCACGATGTCGCGTACGTCGCCCAAGAGCCCGTCCGGGTCGGCCAGCGCCGCGAGGGCATTGGCACGAACGGCCGGATCGCGCTCGCCTTCCACGACCATTTGCGGGTGAATGGCATCGGGCCAGGTCTGCAAGACTTCGGCCAGCGCGACCAGCGATTGCGCAAGCCCCGCGGCCTGGGCAAGCCGCGTGCGGGCCCTGCAGAGCCAGATCAGCAGGTTGATGTCCCAGGTCCGCAACAGCAGGCGCCGGCAGTCGCGCTCGATCTCCGCCCAGTTCGGCGCCTCCGGCGTGCCGACGAAGTCGCCGTACTGGGCAACCCCGCGCGGCAGCATGCGCGACAGCAGCACGGCGTACTCGGCGTCGTATTCGAGACTCGGACCGCAGGGCGTGTCGGCGCTGATGGGATGCAGCCAGTCCGGCACGGCGTCGTGCGGCATGCGCAAACGGGAAATGGGCGAGGCGTTGGAAGGGACGGCGTGGGTCATGGTGATGCGAACGAAAAAACTCAAACTGCCGCGGGCGCGGCGTCGCGACAGCGGGACCCGACGTACTGCTCGGGTTCGAAGACCATCCCGACGGTGTAGCCGCCGGCTTGCGCGGCGCCTTTGCCGGCCGGATCGGCCCCGCTGGCTGGCCCTGCGCCTTCGGCCCCGCCGAGCCAGGTCGACCAGCCCAGCTTCTCGGTGTCTTCCAGCCGCGCGGGCGGCGTGCTGTCGTTGCGCACGCGCAGTTCGACTTCCCAGACGAACTCGTGTCCCACGAAGCCGCGCACCCACTCGACGAGCAAAGGCAGGTCGCGCCCCTGCGGCGTGAAGCCCAGGTACTGGTCGAGGCTAAGCGGCCCGAGCACCAGCCGGAACTTGTTCTGCCGGTCGGCCACGACCTCCCCGGCGATCGCGCCCACGCCCATGACGCTGGAGGCCCGCGCCTGGCCCAGATGGCTGCGGTCGTCCGAATCGATGCGGATCCAGTGGAGGACGAACTCGTGCAACTGCACCGGCACCGCGAAAAATCGCGCGAGCGTGGCGGCCAGCCCATCGGGGTTGCGGGCCTCCCGGCCCAGGTGCGTCGATGCCGCAAGGCGCGCATGGGCGGGGAGCACCGAATCGCGGATCTCCAGCGGGTCGTGCCCCGTCAAGCGGGCGACATAGCCGCTGAAGACCTCGTCGTTCATACGATCGAGCCCCGCGGCGGCCTGGCTCTGCGCCCACGCCCGGTAAATGTGCGTCAGGTAGCGGTGATGGAACAGGTCCAGGAAATCCGCGAGCGTCGTGTCGTTGTGGTTCTCGCTGCGCTCGCGCACCATCTCGGTGTAGTGCAGCGGCAACGGGCCGTTCGGTCCGAGCATGCCGAGACCGTAGACGCGCACGACGGGGAGCCTCGGGTTGTTCCCCGAGCGGGGATTCGCGGCGCCGGGCACTTGCGCGCCCCCTTCGCCCGGCAGCACGGCTTCGGCGATTTCGCGCGGCGCAAAGGTCAGCGCGGCCGCCTGCCCCAGGCGAAAAGACTCTTGCTGGGGACGGCTCGCCAGCCCTATCGGTGGCTCCTGTGCATGCTGCGCGCCAAGCCGGCGCAGCAAGGCGAAGAAGCCGAACTTCCATGGCGTTCGGCGTAGCCGCTCAAGCATCGGCATCGGCATCGGCATCGGCATCGGCATCGGCATCGGCATCGGCATCGGCATCGGCATCGGCATCGGCATCGGCATCGGCTGCGGCTGCGGCTGCGGCTGCGGCTGCGGCTGCGGGACAGCATCGCGCTTCAATGGGGTGTGCCCTCATCGAGACCGGCATCTGTGCGCGTCGAGCCGATGCGAACGTGGCTGTCCGGCGACAGCGCGTGATGCTCGCGCCGCGTGAGGCCAGGCAACGGGACCTTTGCGTCGCGGGCCAGTTCAGGAGCGAACAAGCTCAGCACGTCCTCGGGTTCCGCTGCATCGAGCAGGCCGGAGTGCGCCAGTGGCTCGAACTCTTCGATGATGCGATCGATGCCTTCACGCGGCAGCAGGATGTCGCGCAGCAAGGCGTAAGGCTCCGCCTGCCTCTGGAGGTCGTCCAGCGAGGGGGCCGGCTCGCCGCCCGTCGCCAGGAGGCCCTCCCAGTCGGTGCGTCCGGCAAGCTGACCGGGGTCGCGCACCACCCGGACGAACTCGTCATGGAGCTCGTCGAGCAAGGTCAGCGGTTCGTCGGATCTGGGCAGCGGTGCTTCTGGAGAAAGAACAGGTGCGGCATGCGGTGTAGTTTGCGCTGACGAGTCCATCAATGCCGAAAGGACGTCTTGCGTTGAACGCCCCCCCGCGCCCGAGACGCCCAGCATCCCGAAAGGACTCGGGTGCATTGCCATGCCGGCACCGTCTTCGGCGTGAGCGGCCAGCTCGCGCAGGTCGAAAGCCGATGGCTCCTGTGCGATCGGCCCCTTGCTGCCGGACGCCACGGGCGTCGGATCCTCGGAGGCTTCGCCCTCCCCCCGCTCCACCACGAAACGCAGCAGGCCGAGTTCCAGTGAGTCACCCTCGGCGATGGGAACCGACCCGCCCCCGGGAACGCGTTCGCCGTTGACCACGCACGTCAATGTGAAGCTGCCGTTCAGCAGTTGCCAACGCCCGGCTTCGATGTTCCAGGCGACGCGGCACATGTTCGCCAGGCGCCACTGGGCGTCGCTTTGGCGTTCGCCGCAAAGTTCGAGGGCGTCGGCCATGCCGGCGCCGGCCGCGGGAATGCGCAATGCACCGCTGCGGGCATCACCCGCGCGATGCGTCAGGCGAAGACGCAAGGGCGGGATCTCGCCGGAGCCGGTGGACGCCCCAGGTCTGTTCATGGTGCTCATGGCATGCCACCCCACAATTTCTGCAAGCAGTTGGCTGCGCCGACAAAACGCCCTTGCGCATCCTGCTGCCAGAACGCACTCTCGGCGCGCGCGTCGCTCAAACGCTGCGGCCAGTCGGACCACGGCAGGTAACGAACCCCATGGAGTCGCGCACCGAGGTCGTCCTGCAGCGACGGGCCGGCCCAGTGATCGAGCAAACAGACGGCGCGATGGGCCTGCTGCACCTGTTGAGCCTGTCGGGCCTGTCGGGCCTGTTGCACCTGTTCCGCCTCGGCGTCGTCGCTCCGCCGTGCGCCCAACACCCCGGCCTGCGCGCGCCACAACGCCTTCACCGTACCTTCCATCGCTGCAAGATTGGCGCGGCCTTCCACCTGCGTATGGCGGGCTACCGCGCGAGCCAGCCAGAACTGCCAGTCGCACGGCTGCCGAAGCTGCGCTTCGAAATGCCGCAGCACCCAACGCGGCTGGGCCTTCTGGTACACCACCAAGGGGTGATGGCGCCCCACGCGGTCGATCGACGGCGCGATCACACCCAGCACGAAGCGCCGACGCGCAAACGCAAGCGTCCCGGGTGGCAGGACGAAAGCGGCGGGCAAGGCCACCGCCTTGGCGCTGGCATCGACGCCTGCGCTGTGGCTTTGCTCGTCGAGCCAGCCCGCCCATGCTTCCAGCTCGCCATGGCGCACGCCGCTGCGCACGAAGTCTGCGTGATCCGGCAGCTTCCCCCAGATGGCAGGTGCCGTGATGCGCCAGCCATCGATCCATCGGGGCCACATGGCTCAGGCCGCCCTGCCGGGACAACGGAAGCCCTTGAGCACGTCGCTGTTGAGCGGATTGGGCTGGCTTCCGGAATTGATGTCGATCAGTGCCTTGCGGCCGTCGAAGGCGTACTCGACGCTCAGGCGGCCCGGCGTCGCGGTGTTCACGATGCGCCCTTTTTCGAGCAGGCGAAAAAGCGCCCACGGCCCGTTCGTCAGGATGGTCGAGGTCGCTCCCGAGATGCGCGGATTCGCGGTGATCTCCGCCATCGAGCCACCCCGCGGTCCCGGCCAGTTCACGGACAAAGGCTGCACCGGGCCGTGCACGTAGCGTTGGCCCTGCCCGTCGATGTCGAGAACCAGGTCCGTGATGCCGGGTTCGAGTTCGAGCACGCGCACCTCCATCTTCCAGGCGAACTTCTTGCCGCCCGCGTCGCGAAAGAAGAGATCGCGGATCTGCTGCGCCCGATAGAAGGCGTCGAGGTTCGGACCGCTGCGGGCCAGCAGCTGGAGCAGCTCGCCGAGCAGTGTCGGGCCCGTGGTGGCGGGCGCCGGCGCCACGCCGAGGGCCGCGCCCTCTGCGCCGACCATGGCGTTCGCGGTGTTCGGATCCTTGTAGCGCCATGGGCGCACGCTGGTGTCGACGTATGCGGCGAGGTACTTGTTGAAAAACTCGTCGGCAGCGCCGCCGACCGCGAACACCTGGGTGAAGTCCTCGATGGACGCGTCCTGCGCCACCGCCACCAGCGGATAGCGCCCCTCCACGCCCCGCTTGCAAGGCTCGCTGACCTGCATCGCCATCAGGCCCATGATGCGGTCGAGTTGCAGTTGCGCCTGGTTGCGCAGGATGCCCGCCGAACCCTGCACGACCTTGTCGCTGCCGCTGGTGGCCAGTGCGCTCAGCACCTCGCGAAAAGGCGCCGGGAGTTTCCCGGCCTCCAGCTTCAGGCGCGCGCCGACTTCTGTCCCGCCGGGCGGCAGGCTGCCGGCCGCGAGTGCCGTGTCGGCGACGACCAGCAAGGTATAGAACTCGTTGACCAGGCCGGAGATCGATTCGAGACCCGCCTTGGCCCCTGCGGCGCCGGTGCTTGCCGCACCGATGTCCGGTTGGCCGGTCACGACTTCGCGCAACGCCGCGAAGCGGTTGTCGACGATCTGTTTCTCGAGCCGCTCCTCCGCGCGAATGCCGAGATTCCTGCCGAGGGCGTTGGTCTGCTTGTTGAGCTCGTCCGTGGCCTTGTCGAGAAAGCCCTTGTCCTCCTGCGCACGAACGGCCAACGGGCGAGACAGCGTGGTCTCGTGTGCGGCCGCGCGCGCCAACCGTGCCAACGGCGAATCGGGCGCGGCGAATTGCCGCAGCACATTCAGGTCGAAGCCGAGACTGGTGCTGTTGGTTCCGGTCGTGCTGTTGCTCGCGGTGGGGTCGCTGCCGCTGACGGTGCGAATCGATTCGAGGAAAGCTTCCCAGTGTCGCGCGTACTCCGCCAGATACTGCCGGCGGATGTCCTCGAGCAAAGGATCGTTCTGCAGCTTGCGGGCGGCCTCGTCCACCCATTGCGCGGCCTTCGCTTGGCCTCCCGCGACGCCGGCGACGATGCCGCCGCGCCCCATGACCCAGGCATCGTCGTCCAGCGCCCGGCCCACGAACTCCGGCAGGCGCCTGTTGAAGACGTCGTGGTAGCCGTCGTAGGTGAAAAGCCCGGGCACGCCTTTCTCGAGCGGCAGGCCGCCGGCCCGCGAGAACACCGTGCCGGCCTGCGGCCCGACCGCCCGCACCAGCGTGAATTCCTGCGGCGCCTCGGGCAGCATGGCGGCCTTGGCCCTTTCGTAGACGCGCTGGGTCGAGGTATTGCCGTTGAGGAAGTCCTGCACCGAGCGCACCAGCGCTTCGTTGGGCAACGAGCCCGACTGCACCGGTCGCTCGCCGGAAAAGAGCGCCGCCACGTGATCGATCATGGAGGCGCGGCCGCCGAAGGCCGCGGCGCTGTCCGCGTTCTCCCAGTCCTTGAGCACCCAGTTGCGCACGTCGCGCGCGCCGCCCTTCATGTAGCGCTCTCGGTCGTGCAGCAGCTTGTAGACGCGCAGGGTCTCGTAGGCGGTCTTGGCGTCGCCGTCCTTCACACTCTGCGCCAGCACGGCTTCCAAACGCTTGAGGATGGTCGGCAGCAGCATGTGGTCCTGCAACCGCGCATAGGCCTCGCCGGTCGCGCCCAGGATCGGGGGTGCTGTGTACAGACCATAGAGAAAACTGCCGGGCGGGTTGTCGAGATCGAGGCCGGCATAGCCCGGCAGCTCGCGGGCCCCGTTGAGCACGTCGGGAACGCTCGCGGGGTTGAAGTTGGCGAACAGCGTGCGCACCTGGCCGGCAAGCACTTGCGCGCGCTGGCCCACGGTGTCCAGGTAATGGCGGTTGTTGCCGAAGCTGAGTGCCAATGCGCTGGCAAGCCAGAGAAAAAGCACCACGAACAGCGCATGCCCCGCCAGCCGCAGCAGCCGGAAGCGGAACTCCCAGCGCAGGTTCGGGCGCACCAGGTGCGCCTCGGGAATGATCACCCTGGTCAGCACGTCCTGCAGAAAGAAGCCTTGCTGCCCACGCGTCGGCGCCGAGCCGGCTGCCCTTCGGGGCAGCACACCGAGGCTGCGCTGCAGCCGCTGGAACAAGGTGCCGGGGTCGGCCGGCAAGTCCGTGTCGGCCTGCGCACCACTGGTGAAATAGACGCCGCGCAAGGTGTCGTGCAGTTGCGTCCGGTCGAAGCGTGACGCCAGGAAGATCTCGTCGAGCATCGGGACCAGCGGACCCGCCAGCCCCGCCAGTTCCTGCGGCAGGGCGAACAGCCGCTTGCGGCGCTCGACGTCGAACTCTTCGTTCAGGCGCGTGCGCAATCCGGCCGCGAGCCGCTCCTTGAGCAACGCGAGCTCTGCCTGCATCTGCGCGCGCAATGCTTCGCGCCGTTCCACGGCGGCACGGGAGCTCTTCATGCCATGGAACGGCAAGGTGAAGCCCCAGGCCTGCGTGCGCCCTTCGCTGGTGAGCGACTGGAAGTACTCGCTGAATCCGCGCAGCAGGTCCATCTTGGTGACAACCACGTACACGGGGAAACGGATGCCCAGTTCCTCGCGCATGTCGGCCAGCCGGTCGCGCACCATGCCCGCATGTTCGGCGCGCTCCATGGCCGTCATGGTCAGCAGTTCGGCCGCATTGAGCGCCACGATCACACCGTTGAGCGGCGCGCGGGTGCGGTGCTTGCGCAGCAGGCCCAGAAAGCCGCGCCACTCGACCGGGTCGGTCACGGGATTGCTTTCCTGCGTGGTGTAGCGGCCGGCGGTGTCGATCAGCACGGCTTCGTTGGTGAACCACCAGTCGCTGTGCAGCGTGCCACCTTCCGACTTGAACACCATGCGCCTGGAGGCATGGCCCATCTGGCGCGCCAATGGAAACTGCAGCCCGGCGTTGAGCAAGGCCGTGGTCTTGCCGGCGCCCGGGCTGCCCAGGATCATGTACCAGGGCAACTCGTACAGATAGCGTTTGCCCTCGAACACGCGGCGCAATCCGCCAGCGCCGCGCAAGCCCTTGAGCTGCGCCAGGGCGCGGTTGACGGCCGCGGTGACCGTCTTGATCTCCTCCTTGGCCGTATCGTCCTCGCCGGTGTCGCGGCCGAAGTTCAGGAACCTGGCGAGCAGGTCTTCGTTGTTGCGCAGGGCCTGCCACAACCTGTAGAGCCAGTAGAGCACGCAGGCCAGCAGGATGGCCGCGATGAAGGCAGCGCGCAACCAGGCCGGCGCCAGCGGCTTGGCCGCGCCGACGGCCAGCAGCGGCCCGGCGTGCCACACCAGCAGGCAAAGTGCGGCAATGCCCACCAGGCTGTACGGCCCCGAGACCAGCCAGAGGATGCCGAGCACCAGCAGCAGGACGATGAAGATGACCCGCACCCCGACCGCGGCCAGCGGGCGCAGCCCGTCGATGGCAAGCAACGGTCCGATGAACCAGATCGCCAGCGCCAGCAGCGCCATGGCGGCAAAGGCGAGCATCTGCCGGGAGAAGAGAAATGCCAGGAACTGTTTGAGGTATTGCATGAAAAGCTTCCTTGGCTGCCCTTAGCGCACCACAGCCACGCGCGGTGCCGGCGGCGGTACCGGCCGCACGACCGGATGGCTGCGGTCGTCGCCCTGCGTGACGACGATGTCGACCCGGCGGTTCTTCGCGCGTCCGCTGGCCGTCGCGCTGTCGGCAATCGGCGCCGTGTCGCCGCGGCCCTCGGTGCGGATGCGCGAGGCCACCACGCCTCGGCCCTGCAGCACGGCGGCCACCGCGGCAGCGCGCTTCTCGCTCAGCACCTGGTTGTCGGGAAACTCGCGGGTCTTGATGGGCCGGTTGTCCGAGTGACCGGTGACCTGCACGGAACCCGAGACCTGGTTGATCTCATCGGCCACCTTGGCCAGGACCGGCAGGATCTTCGCGTTCATCCGCGCCTGGCCCGGCACGAACATGTCGTCGCCCTTGAAGGTGACCGCGCTGCGACGGTCGTCTTCGTCCACGCTGACGGTGCCGTGCGCAATCTCGGGCGCCAGCAGCTCCTTCAGCCGCAGCAGCTTGATCGGCGGTGCTGGCGGCGCCGGCGGTGGCCGCATCCGGCCGATGGCCGCGATGCGCTCTTCCACGTCGGCGCTGAGGTGAAGAAGCTGGTACTTGTACCAGGCAAAGAGGCCGAAGAGGATCAACGTGAGCAGCGATGCACTCACCCATACCGGTACGCTGCGCAGCAAGCGAAACCTGCCCGCGCCGACGCCCTTCCAATGCGGGGAAAGGTCTTGTGGCACATCGCCACGCGCGGTTCCCAGCAGGTTGAAGAGCCGGTGACGCACCGTCTCCAGTTGGCGGCGCCCGTTGGCAGCGGTGCTGAAACGTCCTTCGAAGCCAAGTCCGAGGATCTGGTACATCAGTTCGAGCAGGTCGATGTGCTCCTGCGGGCTCGCGGCCAGGCGCCCGACGAGCAGGAAGAACTTGTCGCCCCCCTTGGTGTCGCCATGAAACTTCGCGGCCAATTGCTGGCCGGCCCAGACACCGGCCTCGCCGGCCTTGCCTCCGCCCCACTCTGTGCTGTTGGCCGCTTCGTCCAACGCCGTGCACAGCGAGTAGCTCGCGGCGACGGCATGTTCATGCCTGAGGTGCGCGCTGCTGCAGATCGACTGGAAGCTCGCCACCTCGCGCTCCAGTAGCCGATGGATGGCCGTCAGCCCTTCCTCACCGAGCGTCGCCGGCATGTCGGCCAGCGCGCGCAACAGGGGCTGCGCGGCCTCCAGCAAGGGGTTCTGCGCGGCCACGACTGCGGCAAGACGATCTTGCGTTGCGGCCTCGGGGGCGAGCGCCGGGCCTTCGGCCAAGCTGCGGACCACGGCCGTGCCGTCCAGCGGATCGCCGTGCGGCTCACGCCTGCCAGCGCCTTCGAATGCGTCGTCTGGTTCTTCTTTGTAGGGCATGGCGCGTCGGAAAAAATGAGGGGGCCAGTCAGGATGAAAGGAAGCGGGGCCGGTCAGGCCTCGCACTCGGAACCGTCGTTGACGATCTGTTCGAAGCTGCTGTTGCGGATATGGCTGGTCTTCATGCGGCCGTCGACCATCCGCCACACCCCCGTGCCTTGCGAGTGGTCGATGACCACCGTTGCGGCGAGCGGCGCGCCCCGGCTGCGCTGGCGGCCGATGGCGAAGGTCATGTTGTCGAACTGGCAGCTCTCCATCGTGAGCCGCGTGCCGGCCACGAGCACGTCGCCGCTCCCGGTGCAGTTGCGAAACACCACCTCGCCCGTGCAGCCGATGCCTTCGAACTCCGCGGGAGCAGATCCGCCGCCCGAGAAGGTGCAGCCGTCGAACACCACGCCGCTGCTTCCGTCGCGGCCGCAGAAGACCGACCGGCCGACCGATCGGCACTGGCTGAAGCTCACCTTTTGCATCACACCGAAGTCGTGGTTCGGCGCCAGGAACTGGCAGTCGACGAAAGTGCAGTCGGTCATCGACGCCAACCTAACATTGCCGTCGCCCGCGAAGTCGCAGCCGGTGAATGTGAGGTTGCGCCAGACCACGCCCACGAAGGCGCCCGGCGTCATGTCGGCGCCGGCGATGGTCATGGCCGCCGCGCTGCTGTCGAGCAGGCGGATGTATTCCTTCTGGAGACTGGTGATGGGCGTGGTCATGGGTTGCTCCGGCGTGTCACTTCTCTCGAACGCCCCAGAGCTCCAGGCGCAAGCCCGGAAACTCTCCCGCCACGTGAAGCGCCAGGCCGCCATGCCTGGCCATGTGCTCCCACAGCGGGCCTCGCGGGTCGATCTGAAAATAGACGAAGCCCGCGTTGAACGGGATCTGTCGAGGCGGCACCGGCAGTGCCTGCAGCGGGATGCCCGGCAGGTGCGAGCGGATGAGTTCGGCGAGGCGGTCACTGGGGCCGACCTTGCAGCACGCCGGAAACTGGCTGGCCAATTGGTCGGGCGGTGTGTGCGCCGCCACCGCGAACACCAGGCTCGAGAAGCCCTGCAGCTCCGACGGGTCGACACTCGCGACGCGAACGCCGTTGGCGCGGTCGGCCAGCGGAATGCTCTGCGCGCTGCGCACCAGCACGTCGTTGAGCAAGGCCTGGACGTCACCCATCAGTTCCCTGAAGGACAGGTAAGGGTCGATGTGCTGGTAGGCCGGATGCGCCCGGGGGCGGCGCGTGCTTGCGCGCACGAAGGTGGCAAGCTCTCCGCTCAGGGTCCGCAGCGCGGTGTAGATGGATTCGGGCGAGGTCTCGCGCACCCGCAGCCAATGCTCGAACAACGGTTCGTAGCGGTTGAGTATCTGGAGCAGCAGGAAGTCGGACACCTCCGCCGCTTCACTCGACTTGCCGTCGTTGCCGCTGAGCCGGGCCGCCAGCGACTGTGCCCGCAGCCGGCACAGGCCATGGAGGTTCGTGAGCCAGTCCGCCAACAACGGGCTCGCGCCATAGCCGGCGACGGGCGGAATGAGGTTCGGATCGATCGCGATGCTGCCGTCTGAGCGCAGGACCGTGACCTTGGCGAGCGGCAGCCCGATCCATGCATCGGTCAACTCGCGTTGCGGCAGCAGCCGCACACGCAGCCGCGAGAGCTGCACTGTCTTGGGCCCCTGACCGACGGAGTTGGCGTCCCGCAGTTCGGTGTCGAACACCGAGAACCGCGCCAACGATGCGGTGGACTTGGCCGGGTCGTCGAAGGAGGTTTCCTCGCCGTTCGGCGTGCGAATGGGCACGGCGAGATAGATGATCTGCTCGAGATGCTCGGGCAGGATGGTGAGCGGCGCAGGTGGCGGGGTCTGTCCCGGCGCGTCGAACGGCGTGCCGTCGGAGAAGATGCCGGCCGCGCTGCCAAGCACGAGCTTGCCGAGCGACAGCGACTCCGCATCGATGCCGTAGTGCGTGAACCCCCAGTAGAAGGGACCCAGCGACGCAGCCCGCTTGTGCGCCATGTGCTCGAGGTAGCGCTCCTGCTGTTGAAACAGCTGCGGACGCAGGAAGAGCCCCTCGCTCCAGGCGACTTTGTTGTACCAGCTCATGAGATCGATCGTTGATGTTGTGCTGCGAGCCAGGCGGGCTCATTGGATGGGGGTGAGCTGGATGCCCTTGGGCTGCAGGTCGACCTGCAGCCGGACCTTGTTGGCCGGCACGACCGATCGATACCAGGCCGCCTCGGGCGCGGGATCGATCTTCAGCACCGCGCGCCAATCGGCTTGCGCCAGGTCGCGATAGCCTGCGATGACGCCAATGGCGCCGATGTCGGGATGCGACTTGCGCTTGAGCGTCTTGGCATCACCGGGACGCAGGATGAATTCGTCGCGGACGAGCAGGTCCGCCGCGATCACGGCCTTGTCGTTGGCATTCAGCGAGAAGTAGTCGGCCTGCTCGAAGGTGCCTTCGGACTTCAGTTCGTACACGCGCACGAGGATCGGCGACGCCCTGCCCTTGTCGTCCGGATTGACGCCGGCGTCCGCCGCGAGGGTGATCTCCAGCCTGGTCTGTTCCCGGGGATAGGAGAACTGCGCGTGCGCGGGCGATGCGACGCCCAGCACGGCTGCCATGGGCGCGGTGGCAATGAACAGGCGTGCGACGAGAAGCCAGCGGAGGCCGGACACATTGAGGACCATGGTGGGCAGATGAAGGAGTCGAGGCTGTTCGCCGAAAAACCCGGCTTCGGAGCGCGCGATAGGTCAAGACACACCGCGTGCCCCGAAGCCGGAAACCCCTGGAAAGAGCCAGGGACCGAGCGAACGGCTCAGGACTCCTTGTTGCCCTTGATGTCGTAGCCGGCGGTCACGGCACCGCCGCTGCCGCCTTGCGCGTTCTGCACGGCGTATTCCTGCTTGATCTTCGAGAACGAAAGGCGCACGCGCTCCTTGACGCGCATCTCGTCGGCGTTCGAACCGAAGGGCTGGATGGCGGTGATGATCACGTCGCTGAACGTGAACTTGAGGTACTCGAGCGGATTGCCGCCGGCCTTGCGAACGGTGAGCTTCGCTTCCTGCACATGCTTGCCGGTCAGGCAGTACTTCATGAGATTCGGGCTCGACCGGTCCACGTAGTGGTCGAATTCCAGGTCTTCCACGGTGGCCTTGCCGGCGCCACCGCCAGAGCCGGCGTGCATGGTGGACTCCTGGAAGGCCTTCCAGTTGAAGGCCAGCACCTCGATCTCGTTCTTGTGGTCGGCGTCCTGCGACTCGCCTTCGATGCCGTTGATCTTCAGAAAAATGTCTTGCGCCATGAAAACTCCCTGAGCTTGTGATGTGTGATGTGACAGTGACGGAGGTTCAAGCGCTCTTGGCGGCGCCCTGAACTGTTTGGAGGGCGGCGTCTGCGCGCCACTTCATCGAACGCTTGGCCGCAACGCGATCTGGCTGCGCGATCAGGCCGCCTCCTTGAGCGACGGCAGCTTGGCCACGAGCCGCAGCGAGACGGTCAGGCCTTCGAGCTGGAAGTGCGGCCGCAGGAAGAACTTGGCGCTGTAGTAGCCGGGGTTGCCCTCGACGTCTTCGACCACGACCTCCGCCGCGGCGAGCGGCCTGCGGGCCTTGGTCTCCTGCGACGAGTTGGCGGGATCGGCATCGACGTAATGCATGATCCATTCGTTGAGCCAGCGCTGCATGTCCTCGCGCTCCTTGAACGAGCCGATCTTGTCGCGCACGATGCACTTGAGGTAATGCGCGAAACGCGTGCTGGCAAACAGGTAAGGCAGCCGGGCCGACAGGTTGGCATTGGCCGTTGCGTCGGGGTCCATGTACTCCTGCGGCTTCTGTACCGACTGCGCGCCGATGAAAGCAGCGTGGTCGGTGTTCTTGCGGTGCACCAGCGGGATCAGCCCGGCCTTGGCAAGCTCGGCTTCGCGGCGGTCGGAGATGGCGATTTCGGTCGGGCACTTCATGTCGAAGCCGCCGTCGTCCGTGGGAAAGGTATGGCAAGGCAGGTTCTCGACGGTGCCGCCCGACTCCACGCCGCGGATCATGGTGCACCAGCCATAGAGCTTGAAGCTGCGGTTGATGTTGACGGCCATGGCATAGGCCGCGTTGCTCCACACGTAGTTGCGATGGTCGGCGCCTTCGGTTTCTTCCTCGAAGTCGAACTCGTCGACCGGATTGGTCTTCGCCCCGTAGGGCAAGCGCGAGAGAAAGCGCGGCATCGCGAGGCCGACATAGCGCGAATCTTCCGTGTTGCGCAGGGAGTTCCAGGGCGCGTGTTCGAGGTTCGAGGTGATCTTGGCGAGGTCACGGGGATTCGCCAGCTCCTGCCACGATTCCATGCCCAGCAGCGACGGGGCAGAGCCCGCGATGAAGGGCGCATGCGACGCCGCGGAAATGCGCGCGAGGGCACCGAGCAACTCGACGTCGGGCGGCGTGTGGTCGAAGTAGTAGTCGGCCACGAGGCAGCCGTAGGGCTCGCCGCCGAGCTGGCCGTATTCCTCCTCGTAGATGCGCTTGAAGATGGGACTCTGGTCCCACGCGATGCCCTTGTGGCGGCGCAACGTGCGGCGGACTTCGTCTTTCGACACGTCCATGAAACGGATCTTGAGCTTCTCGTCTGTCTCGGTGTTGTAGACCAGGTGATGCAAGCCGCGCCAGGCCGACTCGACCTTCTGGAAGTCGTCCTTGTGCAGCACGAGGTTGATCTGCTCGGACAGCTTGCGATCGATCTCGGCAATGATGGCTTCGATGCTGCTGTACGCGTCGTCCGTCATCGTCGCCGTGTTGACGAGCGCCTGTTCGGCCAACGTGCGCACGGCGGCCTCGACGGCGTCGCGTGCCTCTTCGGTCTTGGGCTTGAACTCGCGGTCGAGCAAGGACGCGAAATCGGAAGGGTCGGCGTACTGCGCCGTCTCGGGTGCGTGGCGCACGGGTTCGATGGTGATGCTCATGGGGTTTCCGTCCGTGAAGTTCAGGACGCCGATTCGGCAGTCGATTCGGCAGTCGACTCGTCGTTGCTCGCCGGTGCGCGAGGCTTGGGCGCCTGCGCCAGCGACTTCATGAGCGCCGGATCCTGCAAAAGCTTGTTGACGAGACCTTCGGCGCCCGCCTTGCCGTCCATGTAGGTCTGGAGATTGGCGAGCTGGGTGCGTGCCTCGAGCAACCGGCTGAGCGGCTCGACCTTGCGCGCCACGGCAGCCGGCGAGAAGTCTTCGATGCTCTCGAAGGTGATGTCGACCATGAGCTGGCCTTCACCTGTGAGCGTGTTGGGCACCGCGAACGCCACGCGAGGCTGGATGGCCTTCATGCGTTCGTCGAAATTGTCGATGTCGATCTCCAGGAACTTGCGCTCTGTGACCGGCGGCAGCGCTTCGACAGGCTTGCCGGAAAGATCGGTCAGCACCCCCATGACGAAGGGCAGCTCGATCTTCTTCTCGGAACCGTAGATTTCCACGTCGTACTCGATCTGCACGCGCGGTGCCCGGTTGCGGGCGATGAACTTCTGACTGCTGTTGTTGTTGGCCATGAAAACTCCCTGCTGAAAAAGACGGAACGAGAAATGGACGCGGGCGCTGGACCGAGCGCGACGCACCGGAAAAATCAGGCGTACTCGGTGTGGCAGACGATGGCGCCCCCTCCTTGCAAATCGTGGCCAGGGCCATGGCGAGCTTCGATGTCGACGGACATCCGGACGATGGTTCGCCGCCGATGCAGCGCGTCGAGCCACTCCCTGGAAAGAAGTGGCAGCAGCTTCTGCTCGATGAAGCCGATCAGCCGGCGGGCGCCGGTTTCATGGGTGCCGCAGCGCTCGATGACTTCATGCACGACCGCGGGCGTGTACACGAGCTCGATACCGTGCTGCTCGTTCATGCGATCGACGACGCGCTCCAGGTGCAGCGAGACGATGTCGCCCAACGCCTCGGCGCCCAGAGGCAGATAGGGCACGACCGACAGACGCCCCAGGAAGGCGGCCGGAAAGACGGTGCGCAAGATCGGCTGCAGCTCGTCGCGCAAGAGCTCGACGCCAGGCAACGGCGAGACACCTTCGCAGAGACTCGCAATGCGCTCGGCGCCGGTGTTGCTCGTCAGCAGGATCGTGGTGTTCCTGAAATCGATGTGCCGCCCCTCGCCGTCTTCCATCCAGCCCTTGTCGAACACTTGATAGAAGATCTCGTGCACGTCAGGGTGCGCTTTCTCGACCTCGTCGAGAAGGATCACGCTGTACGGCCTGCGCCGCACGGCTTCGGTCAAGACGCCGCCTTCACCGAACCCGACATAGCCCGGCGGCGACCCCTTCAGGGTCGACACGGTGTGCGCCTCCTGGAACTCGCTCATGTTGATGGTGATGAGGTTCTGCTCTCCGCCATACATGGCTTCCGCGAGGGCGAGCGCCGTTTCTGTCTTTCCCACGCCGGAGGGGCCTGCGAGCAGGAACACGCCCACCGGCTTGTTCGGATCGGAAAGCCGGGCACGCGCGATCTGTACGCGCTCTGCAATGGCGGCAAGTGCATGGCCCTGGCCGATCACTCGCTGATCGAGCCGGCCTTGAAGACCGAAGACTGCCGCCACTTCGTCCTTGACCATGCGGCCGACGGGAATACCGGTCCAGTCGGCCACGATGGCGGCAACCACGGACTCGTCGACTTGCGCAAATACCAAGGAAGCATCCTGTTGGCGCGAGAGCAGCTCGTGCTCGAGGGCGATCAGCTGCGCCGGGAGCGGCTTGCTCCCGGCGCAGCCCGCCTCTTCTTCGCGGCCTCCCTCACCCCTTCGCAATGCATGAATCTCTTGAACGGAAGCCAGCTCGTCGTGCCACCTCGCCTCCTGCAGGACCAGTTCGTCGACGGCGGCCGACAGCTTGGCCTTGGCCGCTTCGACAGCGCCCGAGCGGACCTCGCTGCCTTGCGCCACCAGACGCTCCCGTGCCAACAAGTCGAGTTCGATTCGCAGGGCCGCGATCTGCGCGCGCAACCGTTCGACCACCGCTGGCGGCGTGTGCAGCGACATCGCCACGCGCGCGCATGCGGTGTCGAGCAGGCTGATCGCCTTGTCCGGCAGTTGCCGCGCGGGGATGTAGCGATGTGAGAGCGTGACCGCCGCGCGCACGGCCTCGTCGAGGACAGTGACGCCATGGTGAGCGGCAAAGGTGGCGACGAGTCCGCGCACCATCTCGATGGCGGCAGCCTCTTCGGGTTCGGCCACCTGCAGCGTCTGGAAGCGCCGGGTCAGCGCGGGGTCCTTCTCGATGTGGCGCTTGTACTCGCTCCAGGTGGTGGCGCCCACCGTGCGCAGCGTGCCGCGTGCCAACGCCGGCTTGAGCAGGTTGGCCGCATCGCCGGTACCGGCCTGGCCACCGGCGCCGATCAAGGTGTGGACCTCGTCGATGAAGAGGATCACCGGCTGCACAGACTTGCCCGCTTCGTCGAGCAACGACTTCAAGCGCGACTCGAACTCACCCCGCATGCTTGCACCAGCCAGCAGCGCACCGACGTCGAGGCTCAGGAGACGCGCATCGCGCAGCGCGGGAGGCACTTCGCCGCCGGCGATGGCCAGGGCCAATCCTTCCACCACCGCGGTCTTCCCTACGCCAGCCTCACCGGTCAACAGCGGGTTGTTCTGTCGACGACGCAAGAGGATGTCGACCATCGTGCGGATTTCATGCACACGACCGATGACTGGATCAATCTGTCCGGCCCGAGCGCGCTCGGTCAGGTCGGTGCAGTAACGCGCCAGTGCCGACTTGCCATCCGGCGAGCCCGGGAGGGCTCCGCTCGCTTCGCCCGGCACTGCGGACGGGAGGCCTGAACCGTCGTGGGGGCCGTCTCCATCTTCAAGGGAGCCAGCGACAATGCCGGTCGCCGCCTCGACCAAGCCGTCGACGGGAATGCGTTGAAACGCCGCAGAGATGCCAAGCAGCGTGCGACGCAATTCTGGCGTCTGCAACAGCGCGGCGATCAACCACGCGCCGCGGATGCAGCGGTCGCCGAATTCGAGGCTGGCCAACACCCAGGCGCGTTCGATGGCGGTCTCGATGTGGTGCGAAAAGTCGACCAGCGATGTTGCACCTGCGGGCAGCGCCGACAAGGCGTACGCCATGTCCCTCTCCACCGCCTGCGCATCGATCTTGTAGTGACGGCAGATGCGATGCAGGTCACTGTCGTTGAGTTGCCAGAGTTGATGGATCCAGTGCGTCAGCTCGACATGCGGGTTGCCTCGAAGCCGGGCGAAGGCGGTCGCGGACTCGATGCCGCGAAACAGCGTGAGGTTGAGCTTGCCGAACAAGGCCCGGCGCGCGATCGTCATTGGGCGAATCCGCGCACGTGGAGCGACGCTGCCGACCCGATGGGCTTGCAAGCCGAGCCCGAGGCCACTTCACTTCTTTTCGCCTGCTTCTTGTTCACTTTGCCCTCCCATGCTTTCTGGAATGGGCGCGATTCTGGACGGCTTCCCCTGGGGCACGCCAAGCACAATTTCAGCCAATAGTTACCTGGTAAAAGCAGGCCATTGATCTGTGCAGTTTGTCTATTTTGGGCAGCTCGACATATCTCTAAAGTATTAGTTCTTTCTCGCCAGAGCAAATCTCCGGGCAAATAAAAAGCCCTTGAATTCCTTCCAGGAAGCTCAAGGGCTCGGGGGCTTGGTGTCTTTGGACACCAGCAAAGGCGAAAGCAATTACATGTTGTCGATCATCACTTTTAAAACCTCCTGAAACCTCCAGTACGAAACACCCAGCGCCCCAACGAAGAAAGCCCATGGCCCTTTTCATGGCCCCATTTTTCAGTCATGCTGGTTCTTTGTCACAAAAAAAGTAACATTCGATCTGTCGGCCGGGCGGCGATGATTCCGAGGACTGAACAGCTCGGACACCGCGGCAGTCCTGGACCAGGCAGCGACAGCAGAGAGGAAACCGCAAGTGCTTTATGAATTTTTTTACGTCTTAGCGCTCTCTAGGCGAACGCAGATCATTCTGCTCGTCGGCTTATTTTTCTTCGCGGGGCTCATGATTGGAGGCGCGTACGCAAGCTCTCATTTCGAGCTCAAAAGTATCCCGGGACCGCTCGCTGAAGTGATTCGCGACAAACTGCTTCACAGGTACGAAAAGGCGGCATGGGCAGTACTTGGTATGTCTATCTTGGCCGCTGTAAAGTTTTATCGCAAGGATCGCAAGCGGCTCGGCTTTTAACTACGGAGCATCGCGTGGACTGGAATGATGAAGAACTGGCTGCCGCTGTGGACGCGTACCAAGCGATGGCTCGAATGGAAGTAGCTCGCAAACCCTACAACAAGAAAAAAATCTACCGCGAGCTAGCCGCCCAATTTGGCAGATCACCAGGGGCCTTCGATTACCGGATGCAAAACATTTCGGCCGTATTGAAAGAACTCAATCAATATTGGATTCCCGGGCTGAAGCCTGCTGAAAACGTCGGCGCAAATATGAAACCGCGCCTCGTTGCACTACTTCAAAAGTCAAAACGCCGCCCCCGAAAGGCCGTTGTTGGAGCCGCGTATAAGGAAAAGCTCGGCCCTATGCGCCAGTGGCTGATAGAAGTTGCTCGTGTTGAGGCAACCGTGACCTATGGTCAGATGATGAGCGCGTTTGGCATCGATCGTTTCAGCCTTCGCCACGCGATGGACTACCTGGGGCATCAAGCCGACAACTGGGGCGAGCCTATCCTCACCGCACTGATCGTCGGGACGACGTCGCAGCGGTGTTCGACAGGCTTCGCAAAGGAATTCGAAATTGAAGACGACGCAGCCGAACGAGCTCGACTTTATGCCTACTGGACTCAGGCGGACGTACCGCGCTTCGTCGAACCCACCACGGGCATCGAGAGTCTAGAAGCAAAAGCTGCCCAGTTCGTAAGCGCCCAAGCGCGCCCCGAGCAAGCTGCATTCAGATATCGAGTTTTCATTGCCTGCGATGGCAAATGCGTGGTGAGTGGTTGCAGTATCCCGCGCGCGCTTGATGCCGCGCATCTACAGGGGCGCGATTGGCGTCTAGGCCAAAACCAGGCGCAAGACGGCATCTTGTTGCGAAAGGATATCCATGCGCTATATGACGCCGGAGAGCTGACGATTTCAGACGACGGCGACATCCACTTTTCGGTAGCTGCACTCCAACATTACAGCCAGTTTTCTTTAATCAAAATTTCGAAGCGTCTTTAGGCTGTTCAGACAGCTGTTGCCACATCTGTTTTGGACCAGAGGGTCGAAGGTTCGAATCCTTTCGCCCCGACCAAAAAATCGTAATGCGGACAGTCACTTAGGTGGTTGTCCGCATTTTCGCTTCTGGGCCCGTTGTCTAACGGATGGCGAAGTGTCTAACGGCCGACTCTTTCCAGCGTGTCGCTTAGACGGCTGCAGACCACTTCATCGAGTGGTTCAAAACGCCCAACGTGCCCGGATCAGCATCGATTCTGAGCAGGACTGAGCTGCCGCAGCCTCAGCCTGCAACTGGCCCCGCGTCGAAGAGTTCAAACGGCGGCACCTTCAGCATGGTCCGCGCTTCCTCGACCGTGCACGTCAGCCAACGGTCGAAGTCGTGAGCTTCAAGCGGGATCACGGAGCGCTTGTCCTGCTGTTCGAGCGGCAATGGCAGCTTTGTGACCTTGTCGACTTCGGGCTTGTGCATCCGGCCCATC
Source organism: Variovorax sp. OK605 (assembly GCF_900115445.1). Classification (NCBI taxonomy): domain Bacteria; kingdom Pseudomonadati; phylum Pseudomonadota; class Betaproteobacteria; order Burkholderiales; family Comamonadaceae; genus Variovorax; species Variovorax sp. OK605. Next base: position 40,874 of record NZ_FOWL01000001.1, on the reverse strand, counting down.
AGCGGGTGCCCGTCAGCATTCATGGTGAGCATCGTGTAGCTGTCCCAGACCTCGCCCGTCTGCAGATCAGTCCAGGTGTTCCACAGGCCGGCCAAGCCCCAGGGCGCGCCGTCCGCGCGCTTGAAGCGCCACCACACGTTCTTGCCGGTCTCCCAGTTCGGTTCGTCGTAGCTAGCCGCAGGAATGATGCAGCGCTTGCCGCGCGCCCAAGCGTCCTTGTACGTCGGCGACTTCTCCATGCCCTCGGTGCGGGCGTTGACGGTGCTCAACCGCTTGCCCTTTTCCTCGCCCTTCTTGGGCTTCGTCTCGGGGATGTGCGACGCCGACCACGGCGGGATCATTCCCCACTGCCCGACCACCAACTCGCGCGCGAAATCCACTTCGTCCACCCGCCGGATGAAGCTGGCCAGCGACAGCGGGAAGACCTTCAGCAGGTTCTCCCAATCCTTGCGGTCATTGGTCTTGCGGTCGATCTTCCAGAAGTTCTCGATCTCGAGGTCCTCGGGGGAGATGTAGCGGGTGCACATGCGTTCATCCTCTCAGGCCGTCTCGCCAGTTGACCATCCGTCGCAGCTCACGGGCGCCGGCCTCGAAGGACTCCATGCAGCACCCAGTAAAAGTGACCGGGCTCCTGTTCGTCCACCGTCAGGGCGATCTGGCGCAGGTGATCCATGGGCACATTCTGATGGCCGACGCGGCGGCGCGCGACCGCTGCGACATCCACAGTTACCCGACCTCGTTGATCGGCTTGAGCCAGTCGACGGCCGCCTCCTCGGGCGGCATCGCTCGCAGCCGCGCGTCGCGCCACAGATCGCCCGCGACATCCTCCAGGTCAAGAGGGTCGACGGTGTGCCACTGCTGTTGCAACCGGTGCGCGCAGGCGGCAATCCAAAGGTTCGCCGGCATGATTTCCATGCTTGCAGTCTACCGCAATCACTGTATATTTATCCAGTACATCGAATGGTGCGCTTGGCCTTCTGGCTGGGACGTCGGCCGGATGTGCTGGTGCGCGCGGGCAACCGCGCGATCTTGGAAACCTATCGGAGAACGCCATGAGCAAAATGAAGACGGCCCGCCAAGAGTGGGTAGACAAGTTCATCACCGCAGCGCTCAAGATCGAGCCACGCGCGGCGTACGACGACATCCATGAGGATGCATGCGAGCTGTACGGAACCTCCGGAAAGGAGCCGCCTGGCGAGATCGCGAAGCGACAGTACGGCAGCGAACGCACGGAGTACATCTTGGGCGTCAACACCCCGGCGTGGATGAAGCCGGGCGCAGAGGTCCCACCAGGGTGGAGGGTCGAGGGTGGAGCCTGGCGCAACAATTGAAGACGAGCTCCAAGCCATGGCGCGCCGCGTGGGTGAACTCGGTCCTGATGAGCCCATGCGCTCTACCCTGCGTGACTTTGCAGACCACGTCGCTGGCCGTTGCGCGCGCATCGGCGACCTATACGGCGACCTCGACCGCAACGCAGGAGATCACATCCGCGCCGTGATGCATGGATTCCCGAGCTTAATGCCCCAAGCACCCGATGAAGACGAGCAAAGTTGAGTTTTGAATGTTCTTCGCCGAGGTCACCTTCCTGATGCGCAATGGGCTGCGCCTCAAGCCTGCGGAGCGGGACCCTCCGCTGCGCGTCACCGTGATGATCCGTGAGTCCGACCGCGAAAAGAACAACTCGAGCCGGAACCTGGTGGAGGCGATGCTGTTCGAGCACTGGGGGGTGCCTCAGGCGCGCTCGGCAGGCCTGATCGTCGACCCACAGATGCTCCCCTTCAAGGGCCCCGGCTTCCTGCTCACGGGCACGGAGCTGGACTGCCAGCGTATAGACGAGAAGCTGAGAATCTTCGAGCACCGGCAGGTCTGGCTCGTGGTACCCGTTGCTCGGTGACGGCATGCTGCCGTCGTGACCTCGCTGCGATATCCGAAGCGGCGGAGGCGAGCACAAGACCGAGTCGTCATCGGCATCGCTTACCAGGCCACCTCTCGCGGCTTTGCGGCGAGCAGAGGTTACGTGCCGTTGCCATATTTCGTTGATCGCGCGAGCATGCTGTTCGTTCGACCAACGCACCGGAAAGGCCAGGCAATGAAGCTGATGACTGTCGAGATGACTCACGAAGATGGAGTGGATCTTGCGACTTGGTCGACGACGGGAGAAGTGCCGCCCGCAGAGGCATTCGACCGGCTCATTAGCGTCTTGGCCGAGAGCAGGAAGATGATGGAGCCGGCGTTCTCCGAACGGCTCCCGCTTCTAATCAAGACCTCGCCGCAGGTCGATGGGCCAGCGTGGCAATGGGCGATTGAACCCGATGGCGCATTGATCCTGAACCTACGTCACCCCGGACTCGGTTGGCTGGGCTTCCGGATGCCGCGGGTGGACGCATTTCGCGAAGACCTGTCTAGCGTTTTGGAACAGCGAAACGCGCTCCGTGATGAGTTTGACGAACGCTCCTCGACGCGTAAGGACGGCTGACGGACTCAGTTTCACCCCGCATGCCGCAGGTCCACCGGTTGGTGACATTTCCGACGGACCCTACTTTCACCAGAGTTCAAAAACCTCCCGGAGCCGACTCGCGCTCAGGCTAGGCAACGCTCCCACCAAATTCCGGGGAGGGTTCGGGGAAAGCCTAATCTTCCTAATCGATCACCCCAAACACCCCGCAAAGCCTTTATCCATGCGGGTTTCGACAGTTCAATGAAACCTAACTTTTTCCTAACCTAGGCCTAACCAAATTAGGGTTCCCCACTCTGATCTTCGAGAAAACAAATTTCCATATAAATCAATGACTTACGAAAGAATTAGGTCTCAGGTTAGGTCAGATTAGGGTCAGGCCTAACCAGCGCAGCGCTAGGCGCCATGCGGGTTTGCGGCCGATTTCACCCCCACGATTAGGAAATTAGGTTTTTCCCGAACCCAAACCGGATTTGGTCTCCCCAGTCCACACCTCGACTTCGCGGCGCTCATCGCCCCGGGCCCGCTTAAAGGACGTCACAACGCGTCGCCTGTGAGAGGGGGCCGGCGGGCCGCCGCGCGGCATGGCTCATGGACGCGCGGCCCTTCGACGGGTCCGACGAAAGAGCCTCATTTAGCGGGCAGGCGTGGCGGGGTCAAGACCGCGCGCCAGGGGGCAAAGTAGCTCTCGGCCATCGCCCCAGTACCCGGGAGGCACAAAGGGAGCGCGTAGGGCGTCCGTTGGGGCCATGGACGCTGCATCAGGACATAGGCAGGGGTTGAGGCGCGGCCAAGACCGATAACTCGCTTATGAGCCTTCCAGCGAGGTAGTTCATGCACGCGTCGATACTCTTGGGCAAACTAACAGGAGCGGAAGATGACGAAGATGGAAGTGTTCAAGTACCTGCTCGACACACTTACGGCGGCGGGCACATGCGGGGCCGTGTTCGTTGCCCTATGGCTCTCACGCGGGACAGCGAAAAAGGCTTCAGCAGATGCCGAAGCACGGGCGGGTCTGGTCGCGGCTCATCACCTCAATCACGTGCGCAATATCGCCGCGCTTGCCCGCAAGCTCGCCGTTTTGCTGCCGGCGAGCCGCGCATCGTGGGCAAATCAAGCTGAGCTGCGCGTTCCCATCGCATTGCTGGAGCGAGAGAGTTTGCAAACCATGGGGCTGGACGTGCTGGCGCAGCTACTGCCGCTGGCGGACCACTGCGCAAGCCGCCTCGGCAGGTCGATTGGCGAGTTGTCGACCCTGCTCGAAAGCATTGATTCGATGTCAAGTTTATGGTGTGCTGCGAACGCGGAGCTTCGCAGCGCGTGGATCGAGCGCTGGGCCGATCAGGCGCAGTTGACAGCTTTGAATCTAGAGATCGTCCTCGACGAGTGTGCCCAAGCCGCTTCCACACACGCACCAAGCATTACAGCGGCTGAACTCGGCCTGGAAAATCCGCTGACCACACGACGCGGAACAGACGCGTGACGAGCATCGATCGCCAGCCGCATTGGAACTACAAGTTGGAAATCAGCAGCTCGCGCGACAGCGCGCAGTTCTTGACAGCACGGACTGTGAATGTGATCGACAAAAGGCGGTTGCTTCACCCGACCTTCATCGACTCGACAGCTCGGCCTGCGGTCCTACTGCTCGAGGCCGTGTCAAACAGAGGTGTTGCTGCGGCGGTCATAGCGCTCGACACACGTGGCCTAGTCGAGCCGCTCAATGATGACGTAGTGCAACCGCACGCGGACCGTGCTCAGTTCCTCGTCGGTGCGTGGGAGGTTCATCCCGCCCAGCGCTGCAGTCGCAACCGTGCGCGGATAAGAAACTGCTGACGTCACATATTGGAACCCGATGATCACTACAGCATGAATCTTGTCATTTCTTCCATTTCAGAGTCACCAGCGATGAAAGTTGTCGGCCAAACAAACTTCGCGCGTTGTTCTGGCCAAATTGGCTTAAGAAACTTTTCGAATCTGCTGAAATTAGGCAAATATCGATCATCGTGAGCGCTCACCACCAAAAAAAATACCGGGTCGACATTCCATATCGAAAGTTGAAAGTTGTACGTGGAGTGGTCGGGCTCAGTAATTAATTTCGCGGCTCCGCCTACATGACGCGATTTGCCTCCAACCCACTCCTTGCCTTTGTATCGGCCCACCCAAATTCGCCAGCGAATAGGCGGAGTTTGATGTAAATAAAAGTGTGCAAAATCCGATTTAAGAGTTGCTGAAGTTCTTGCATCACTCAAGTCCAAAAGAAGCGAGGCGTTGACTGCCCAAGCACGCAAGGCGACCAATTCTTCAGGCGAAAGTTCGACTACCTCATCTGAGATCAGTTTTTCAACTGCAGGCTTGGTCGCACTTTGAATTTTTGACAACCATCCACCATTGCAAGAGATACAAACCCTTCTACTTTTGGTCGTAAAAATTCCACCATTCTTAGTTGACGGCATTCGCGGCTGTATTATCGAATGGATACCGGTATTTATTACAATTAATTTTGTACTTGTTCGATTCTTTGCGGGACGCTTCTTATTGAGCCATTTCCCAAAAATGTGCTCATCAGAAACAGCAGCTTCACCGCAGTAGATGCACCCCTTTCCGTCGCCGGCCGCTGCATTTCCGTCGCTAAATTCTTCATTTTTTTGATCAGGCATAGCACCAAAATGTACAGGCCATCCCCCTGCGTCAATGCTAGGAATACACGGATACAAGACCCTTCCACCGGGGTACACCTACGTCGGACAACCCTTGCAACATTCAGTCAGTGAGCATGGCCTCACTCGGGCACCTCATAGTCGGTGAACCGCACGACCTCGTCGCCGATCCACTCGTTGATCTCCTTGAATCGGTCCTGCAGCGGCCTGATCTCGTTGCGGGCGAAGACCTGCGCCGCCGGCAGCACGGCGCCGAAGCCGCCCGTGTTGCTCGGCACGATGCCCAGCAGCTGCGGCGGGATGCGATGGGCGGCCAGCACGTCGTCGCGGCTCACGTTCTTGATGTTGAAGAACTCATCTTTCGCCGCGACCTCGCTCACCGGAATCAGCTGCACGCCGTCCTTCTTCCCGTTGGGCGAATAGAGAAACAAGTTTCGGAAGTTGCCTGGCCCCTTGCTGCTCTTCAGCGCGTCGCGCATAGCGTCGATGTCGCCCTGCTGCTGCGCCGGGTCGCTGATGTACAGGATGAAGCCCGCATGGCTGCCGTTGTTGTAGTAGCGCCGGCGGAACAGCGTGGCGCTCTCGTTGAGCCAGGCCGACTGCAGCGCGGCGAGGTACTCCGGCAGGCCGTACACCTCCTGATTGATGTCCGCCTCTCGCATGTGATGCACGCTGCCCGCCTTGAACTCGTGCTCTTCCTTCCAGCCGCGCACGAAGAAATAGCTGTCGAGGTCGACGCCGCGGCGCATGTACTTGGCGAGCGCGTGCTGCAGCTTCACCGGGCGCCGGGTCAGCGAGTCGCGGCGCTCGAGGTATCCGTTGCCGAAGATGAGGAAGTCCAGCGACCACGCGCTGAAGGTCGTGCGGTCGAGCAGCTTGTGCGGCACGAATGTGCTCAGCAGGATGTTGCGCTTGAAGTAGATCGAGCTGCTGTGGTGGGTCGCCGCGTGGAACGACCGCGCGAGCCCGTGCATGCTGATGGGCGGCTCGTACCAGCGCCCGTTCATCCAGCACTCGATGTAGTCGAGCACCTCGCGGCCGTCCATCACCGGCATTGGGTCACCGAAGGTGAACGCCTCCATGCGGGCCGCGTTGTCGGCCAGCGCTTGTGTATCCATCAGGAAATCTCCATGAAGCCGCTGTTCGCGGCGGTCAGGCCTTCGAGCGGCTCGTTGTCCAAGGCATGCATGCAGGCCCACGCGAGGTCGGCGTGGCCGGTCTCCTCGTTACGGCCCGCGTCGTAAGTCACGTTCCGGCCGCTGGCCGTGAGCGTGCGGCGGATGGCCAGGAAGGCCTGTGCCAGGTCGACCCAGCCAGCGTCGAACTCGAGCCGGCCCTTGCTGATCACGTTCTTCGCCTTCAGCACGAGGCGCGTCTTCACCTCGACCGAGTAGTTGATCGCCTTGGCCGCCGGGAAGAACTTCGCCACCAGCTGATACACGCCCTGGCCGAGGCCGGTGGTGTCGATGCCGACGAACGTCACGTTGTAGCGAAGGGTGATCTGCCGGATGGCTTCCGCCTGCGCCTCGAAGTCGAGCCCGCGCCATTGGTGGCGCTCGAGCAGGCGGAACTTGCCGCCCGGCTTGTCCGGCGGCGCCAGCACCACGCAGCCGGCCGTGTCGCCAGTGTGCGAGGGGTCGTAGCCCACCCACACCGGGCGGTGCCCGTAGGGGCGCAGGGTGAAGGGCTTGAAGAAGTTCGCCCAGTCCACCCACGAGTCGACCATGCAGCCCTGCAGCTCGGACATCGGGAACACCGACAGCGTGTCGTCGATGAACTCGCACATCAGCAGGTTGGCGAACTCTTCCGAGTTGTACTCCAGGCGCAGCTCGTCGATGTCGAACAGGTCGCACCCGCCCGCCTGCGCGTCGAGGATGGTGACGATGTTGCGCCACACCCTGTCCTCACCCGTGAAGCCGCCAGCGAGCCGCGCATGCGACAAGTCGAGCGCGATGCGCTGGTCCTTCGGCCGGCGCTTGTTGAAGCGCTCGCCGCTCCAGTAGGCATATGCGGGATGCTGGATCGAGCTCGGTGTGCTGAAGTAGGTCTTGCGCCACTGCTTGTGCATCGCCATGCCGCTGGCGACCTTGTTCAGCTCCTCAAAGCGGTTTGTCCAGAAAAACTCGTCGAAGTAAAAGTTGCCGTGGTAGCCCTGCGCGGTGCGCGCGTTGGTGCCCAGAAAATAGATGTGAGCGCCGTTGGGCAGGATGATCGGGTCGCCCGTCAGGTCGACCTCGCAGGCCTCGCGAGCGAACTGAACGATGTACTGTTTGAAGATGTGCGCCTGTGCCTTGCTTGCCGACAGGAAGATCTGGTTGCGGCCCGTCGCGATGGCATCGAGCAGCGCCTCACGAGCGAAGTACCAGGTCGCGCCGACCTGCCGGCTCTTGAGCACCATGCGCGTGCGCTCGGTGCTGTTGCGATGCCAGATCTTCTGATGCCCGAAGAGCGAGTCTTGAAACGCATCGCGCAGCTGAACGACCTGCTCCTCGCTGAAGTTGTTGCGCGTGGGGCGCTTCTTCGGGCCCGCATTGCGCTTCTCGAGGTTCGGGTTGAGATCGGCTTCCTTGCCGGTCTTCTCGTACTTGTGCACGCGCGCCAGCCGCTCGATCTGCCGGCCCAGCAGGTCGATCTCCTTGAAGTCGCCGCCGGTCTTCTGGTCCTTGGCGATCAGCTGCACCAGGCGCGTCTCTAACGCGCCTTCAACGCGTTCGATGGCTTGCGCCTTGTCCCATTGCTCGGCATCCTTCCAGCCGTGCACAGTCGTCCGCGGTTGGCCGAGGTACTCCGCAATGGAGGAAATCCGCCAGCCCTGCCAATAGAGGTTCCGTGCTGCCCGACGCTGATCGGGCATCTGCACCTCGGGCTTTTCTGCGACTGCACTGCTTGAAGACATGGCCTGAGGCTATGGGCGCGGGCTGCCCTGCGCGACGGTCAGCGGCCTCCTTTCGGTTCTAACCCAGCGATCTAGAACCGGATTGCGTTGAGCCGCTCGCGTGCTGCGCCGACCATCGGTCTCATCGCATCACGCACCTCGCCTTCAACCTACACGCACACCACCATGGCCCAGAAATCCAAGAAGTTCCGCGTCGCCACCGAAGGCGCAACCACTGACGGTCGACGCATCGAGCGCTCGTGGATCGAGCAGATGTCGAAGAACTTCGATCCGAAAAAGTACGGCGCGCGCGTGTGGCTCGAACACATGCGCGGCATGTACCCGGACAGCGCCTTCAAGGCCTACGGCGATGTGCTGTCGGTCGAGGCTCGTGCGGTCGAGGACGGCAAGCTGGCCCTGTTCGCCGAGATCTCGCCCCTGCCCGACCTGGTCGCCATGACCACCAAGGAAAAGCAGAAGATCTACACCTCCATCGAGGTGAACCCGAAGTTCGCCGACACCAACGAGGCCTACCTCGTGGGCCTCGCGGTCACCGACAGCCCCGCCAGCCTCGGCACCGAGGTGCTCAGCTTCGCTGCGCAGCACCCCGACGCGAACCCCTTCAAGAGCCGCAAGACCTCGCCCGACACGCTGTTCTCCGAAGCGCTCGAAGTCACCCTCGAATTCGAAGACGACGCCCCCGACACATCGCTGCTCGACCGCGTGAAGACCTTCGGCGATACGTTCAAGAAGAAGTTCGCCGGATTCTCGAAGAAGACCGACGACACGGTGGGCGAACTGCTCGACGTGGTCGAGGAAATGGGCGAGGCCATGGGCGACATCGCACAGCGCCAGAGCGACGGCGACAGGTCGGCGGCCGATCTGCTGAAGAAGTTCACCGCGCTCGAGGCCAAGTACAGCGACCTCGACGCGAAGTTCAAGACCATCGACACCACCGAAGCGGGCAAGCACTCGCAACGGCCGCCGGCCACGGGCGGCGACCCCGCCACGCAAAAGACCGACTGCTGATCGGCATACCCCACACGCCCCCGCCCTTTCGAATCACCCGGAGCAATTCATGCAAAACGCAACCCGTCTCGTCTTCAACCAATGGCTGACCCGGCTCAGCGAACTCAGCGGCGTGCCCAGCGCGCGTGAGCAGTTCGCCGTCGCGCCGACTGTGCAGCAGACGCTGGAGACCAAGCTGCAGGAAACCAGCGAGTTCCTGAAGTCGATCAACATCATCGGCGTCAGGGAACTCAAGGGGGAGAAGCTCGGGCTCGGCATCAGCGGCCCCATCGCGAGCCGCACCAACACCGACACCACCGACCGCTCGCCGCGCTCGGTCGAAACGCTGGACGCCCACGGCTACGAGTGCGTGAAGACGAACTACGACACCTTCATCAAGTACGCCACCCTCGACGCGTGGGCGAAGTTTCCGGATTTCCAGACCCGCGTGCGTGACCTGATCCTCAAGCGCCAGGCGCTCGACCGCATGATGATCGGCTTCAACGGCGAAACCATCGCGGCCACCACCGACCTCGCCGCGAACCCGCTGCTGCAAGATGTGAACATCGGCTGGCTCAAGCACATCAAGGTCGAGGCGCCGACGCGCGTCATGGATCACGGCGCCGTGGCGGGCAAGGTCACGGTCGGCCCGGCCGGCGACTACAAGAACCTCGACGCGCTGGTGTACGACGCCGCGCAGACGCTGCTCGACACGTGGTACCGCGAGGACGGCGGCCTGGTCGCCATCATCGGGCGCAACCTGATGCACGACAAGCTGTTCCCGCTCGTAAGCGATCCGACCGCTCCAACCGAGATCCTCGCGGCCGACATCGTGCGCAGCCAGCGTCGCCTCGGCGGCCTGCCGGGCGTGACGGTGCCGTACTTCCCGCCGAACAAAGTGCTCATCACGCGCGCCGACAACCTGTCGATCTACTGGCAAGAGTCCGCCCGCCGCCGCACGGTCGTCGACAACGCCAAGCGCGACCGCATCGAGAACTTCGAGTCGAGCAACGATGCCTTCGTGGTCGAGGACTACGGCCTCACGGCGCTGATCGAGAACATCGAGATCGCCGACTGACCGCCATGCGCCAGACCCCCGCTCAGCGCCATCTGGAACGCAAGCTCGCTGTGATCGCGGTTGCCGCGGCGCCGGCGGGCGGCGAGCCACAGGGCACCGCCTACGAACTCGGCCTGGTGCAGCTGGCCGAGCATCGCCGCCGCCTGAAGGACATTCAATCCATCGAGCGGAAGATCGAAGCCAAGCGCCAATTCCTGCCGGAATACGACGCGTGGATTGACAGCACGCTCGAGGCCGGCTCCGGCGGCCAGGACGTGATCTTCACGACGGTTCTTGTGTGGCACATCGACGCCGGCAACTACGCACGTGCCCTGCAGATGGCGCCCTATGCCATCGCCCACGGCCTGCAGATGCCCGACCAGTACGACCGCAGCCTCGGCACGGTGCTGATCGACGAATTCGGCGGCGCCGCGCTCAGCGGAAAGATGACGCTCGAGGAGGCGCGCGACATGCTGCCTCAGGTGCTGGCTTGCACCGACGCGCTCGACGCACCCGATCAGGCCCGCGCGAAGCTGCACAAGGCACTCGGCTACGCCTTCATCGGCCGGAAGGCATCGGGGGACGTCGACTACGACGCCATGCCGCTGCCGGCCGTGGCCGCAGGCCTGAACAACCTTCAGCGCGCGCTCAATCTGTACGACCAGGTGGGCGTGAAGAAAGACATCGAGCGCCTCGAGCGACGGCTGCGGAATTCCTCCAACGCCGCGCCGCCAGCGCCGTAACGATTCCGGACCCCGGAACCCCGGCGGCTCGGGCCGAACCCTGAAGGCCCCTTCATCGGCCAGCCCACGGACGAAGCCCGACCACCGCCGACCTATTTCCTCTTCGCCATGAACTTCCTCGGAAACCCGCCCTCGCCAACCGCCGCCGAAGAACCCACGCTGGTGAATGACGGCTGGTTTCCCGACATCGAATTAGCGAAGCTGCGCGCGACCGCGCGGCTGGATGGCACGGTCACGCCCGACCGGCTGCGCTACAGCGCGGTGCAGGCAGTGCTGAGCGTGAATGCGGAACTGACCTTGTACAAGGCCGCACAGCTCGCGCTCGGCCGCGTGAAGCTCGAGGACGTGCCGGCGCCCCAGATCGATGGCAAGAGCGCACAGGTCGCGCACTACCTGCGCGCCGTTTACAGCGCCGCGCAGGCCGACCTCGTCGAGCGCTATCGCGACTTCGACACCACGGGCGCCGGGGACAAGGCCGCAGACAGGCGCGAGCCGGGCGCATGTGACTTTCGCCGTGACGTTCGCTGGGCCGTCTCCGACTTCCTCGGCATCCGCCGCACCACCGTCGAGCTGATCTGATGCAGGTTCGCACCGAACAGAACGACACCGTCGACCTGCTGTGCTGGCGCTACCTGCAGCGCACGCAGGGGGTCGTCGAGGCGACGCTGCTGCTGAATCCCGGGCTCGCTGATCGCGGCCCGATCCTCCCTGCCGGCCTGCTCGTCGAGCTGGCCGAGCCCACCACCACCAGCACGCGGCGCACTGTCGCCCTGTGGGATTGAAGCCATGAGCGACTTCATAGCGCTGTTCACTGAGCTGCGAGGTGTCTTCGGTGGCGCTGCGGCCATCGGCCTAGCAGCCGCGATCTACTTCTTCAGTCAGAAGAGTAACCGGGAGATGGCGGGCGCCGACAGCGCCGGGCAGATCAAGGCGCTTGCGGTCTACGAGGACATGCTGAAGTCGGAACGCGAAGCGCGCGCGCAGGCCGAGGCACGCGCCGACAAGTTCGCCGAGGAGCGCAACGAGGCCTACCGGGAGCTCTACAAGCTGCAGGGGCAGATGTCCGAGCTGACCAAGCAGATCGAGCGGCAGAACGCCGAACTCGAGCGGCTGCGCGCACAGATCTCCAACCTCGAGGAACAGATCCATGCCAACCCACGACTCTGACCTGGCACCGCTCACGCCGACCCGGCACCTGCCGCGCGCGGTGCGTCGCGTCGTGGAATCGTTGATCGTGATCAGCGGCCTGATCGGCGGCGGCATCGCCATCGGCTACTACGCCGGTGTGCAGCAGGAACGCCAGGCACGCCTCGAGGAGATTGCGCGCCTGCAGGAAAGCTACCAGACAGCACTGGGTGCGCTGTCCGGCAAGACCGAGCGCTCTGCGGCGAAGGTGGCCGACGCCGCCGCTTCGGTGTCGTCGGCTGCGGAGGCTGTCGCGGAAGTCGCGGGCAAGGCTGACAGCGCTGCAGCCACGGCGAAGACCGCCGCGCGCACGGCCGCGAGCGCGGCGGTCACCGCCCAGTCGGTCAGCGCCGCACAGGAACAGGAACGCCGCGCCGTGAACAGCGCCGTCACCAAGGCGAACGCCCGCATACAGGAGCGCGCTCAATGAAGCCGGTGCTGTTCCTGCTCGCGGCCGCCGCGCTGGCCCCGCTCGCCGCGTGTATCGCCCCGGCGCCAGTCGAGCCGACCTGTGCCGCCCTGCCCTCGCTGCCGGCCGGCGCTACGCCCGTGCAACGACAACAGCACCACGAAGGCGTGATCGCCCTCTACGCTGAATGCGCCAGGTCCCGCCAATGAACGACTTTCACATGAGTGCAGACGGTCACGCCGTGGCGCACTACTTCGAACAGTGCAAGCTGCTGGCCTATCCGGACCCGGGTTCGGCCCTCTACAAGGCGCTGCGCGCTGCGCGCATCGACCCGTACCGACTGGCGACCGTCCCGGCAGCCTACGCACGTATGAGCGGCAAGCCATGGACCATCGGCTGGGGCGATGCAGGGCCCGACGTGGTTCCGGGCATGGCCATCACGCAGGCGGAGGCGGACCGGCGCTATGCACACCGCATGGCCGCGGAGTTCGAGCCTGCCGTGCGCGGGGCCTGTCGGGTCGACCTCACGCAGCGCCAGTTCGATGCGCTGGTGTCCATCTTCTACAACACCGGCGCCACCAACATGACGGGCTCCACCCTGATGCGAAAGCTCAACGCGGGCGACTTCGCCGGCGCCGCCGCCGAGTTCCCGCGATGGAACATCTCAGGCGGCACTCTCAGCAAGGGCCTGCAGCGCCGCCGGGAGGCCGAACGGCAGTTGTTCCTCGGCATGGACCCGCAGGCCGCTATCGTGGCCGGCGTGGCGAAGTTCCCATGAGCTGGCTCAAGGCCCTGCTCTACCTGCTCGCGGTCGCGATATGCGCCGCATGGACGGGCCTGGCATACCACCTCGGGGCCGAGTCTCGCGGCGCGGCCGTGCGACTCGAGTGGCAATCGGAGCGCGCGGCGAACGCGCGGGCCGTCGTCAATGCGCTGGAGCGCACCCTCGATGCACAGCAGGCGCTGGCCGAGGGACTCGTCGCGCGCGATGCGGCGCATTCAAAGGAGATCGAACGTGTCCAAGGCGAAAAGGCTCTTCTTGAGCATCGGCTTTCCTCTGGCGGTGTGCGGGTGTCAGTCCCCGCCCGCGCTCCCGCCTGTCGCCCAGCCGGCGATGAAGGTGCCTCCGCTGCCGGCCAACCTGAAGAAGCGCGAGCCGAACTTGACCCAGCGTTTGCGGCAGCTGTGGCGGGAATCACCGGCGATGGAGACGCCGCCATCGTCGACCTCAACGCCTGCATCGACCGATACAACGAGGTCCGCGGCCAGTTCAACGCCCTGACGGGAAGCGCTCGTGCTCAAACCCCATAGCCTGCGCGCGCACCTGACAGCGGCGACGCCAGAACTGCAGCGCGATCCTGACAAGCTGTCGATCTTCATCACTGGGGGGCGTATCGTCGCCGCCGGCGCCCGGTCGCTGTCGTACGTCTACCGCTACACGCTGAAGCTTGTGGTGCTCGACTACAGCAGCCACGCCGATGCGATCTTCGTGCCGCTGCTGGCCTGGCTGCGCACCCAGCAGGTCGAGATCTTCGAGAACGTGGATCTCCGGGAAAAGAGCATTCGTTTCGAGGCCGAGTACCTCAACAAGGAAACGATCGATCTCTCCATCGAGCTGGACCTGACCGAGCGCGTCATTGTGGCGCCCGGCACCGACCCGGCTTCAGTGGTGACAGCCCTGCGCTACGACGTGACGCACGCGCAGGAGCCGGCGCACGTGGGCACGGTGCAGTCGGCCGAGCGCGTGGAAGTCTTCTTCGAGGGTCAACAGCTCGCCGCGTGGGACTTCCCGGCGACGGAGTTCTGACATGGCAGACGATCTGCGCGCGCTCGAGGACTGGGCGACACCGCTGCTGTCGGCGCTCACCCCGCCGAAACGCCGTGCTCTGGCGCGCAAGATCGGCCAGGCGCTGCGCCGCGAGCAGGCAGCGCGCATCGCCGCACAACGTAATCCGGACGGCACCGCCTACGAGCCGCGCAAGACCACGCAAGCGCGTTTGCAGAAAGGCCGCATCCGTCGCTCGATGTTCGAGAAGTTGCGCGCCGCGCGGCACCTGCGTGTCGAGGTCGATGCAGACGGTGTGGCCGTGGGATTTTTCGGGCGAACGGCACGTATCGCACGTGTCCACCACTTCGGGCTGCGCGACAAGGTGCAGCCCGGCGGGCCCACCTACCAGTACCCGGCACGCGGTCTACTCGGCTTGACGGACCCCGAGCGCGAACTGATCAAGGACCTCCTGCTACAGCACCTCGGCACCTGAACTTGCGGTTCTAGACAAGCGAGATAGAACCGGTATCCCGTGCGTCGCGCGCGCAGGGTCGGCACCATCGACGGCATGTCTGGAAAGGCCCCATCCACCGTCGAACTGCAGCGCCTCATCGAGAACCTTGTACGCGCCGGAACCATCCTTGCAGTAGACACCGAAGGCTACAAATGCCGCGTGAAGTCGGGCGGACTCGAGACGAACTGGCTGCGCTGGTTCGCGCGCCGCGCCGGTGACGTGCGACATTGGTCGCCACCTATCGTGGGCGAGCAATGCATGGTGTTCTCCCCCGGAGGCGACATGGCCGCGGGCTTCGTACTGGTCGGCATCTTCAGCGACGGCATGCCCGCCAACGGCGACAGCCCCAACGTGGAGCGCACGACCTACCCTGACGGCGCTGTCATCGAATACGACCACGCCGCGAGCGCCCTGAAGGCCACGCTGCCCGAAGGCGGCACCGCCGACATCACCGTGCCGGACTCGATCACAGTGCACTGCAAGACGGCCGACGTGACCGCCAGCGAGAGCGCCAAGGTGCACTCGCAGGAGATCACACTCGACGCGCCCATGAACATCGTGACTGGCCAGCTGCTGGTGCAGGGCCTGCTCACTTACACGGCCGGCATGGCAGGCTCGGGCGCTGGGCCCGGCGGCAAGACTGCCCAGATCGATGGCGACATGGCGTTCATCAACGGCCACGGCATCGCGACGGACGGCGGCGACATCAAGGCTGGCGAAATCAGCCTACTGAACCACCGCACCTCGGGCGTCGCGCACGGCGGCGATACCAGCGACGGGCCGGTGCCATGAGCGGGATGAACCGCCAGACCGGCAAGCCGCTCGCCGGCATCGATCACCTGCGTCAGAGCATTCCCGACATTCTCGGCACGCCGCTTGGCAGCCGCGTGATGCGCCGCGACTACGGCAGTCTCTGGCCCGAGCTGATCGACCACCCCGACAACGGCGCCACGCGCGTGCGTCTGTACGCGGCCACGGCCGGCGCGCTGATGAAGTGGGAGCCACGCCTGCGGCTGTCGCGCGTGCAGATCTTCGCCACTGAGACGCCCGGCCAAGTGCTGCTCGATCTGCAGGGCATCTACAGCCCGCCAGGCCAGCGCCGCAGCGTGCTCTCGATGCGCGTGCCGGTGCAGATCGGAGCGGCTGCGTGAGCATGGACATGTCGCTGCTGCCGGCGCCGGCCGTGATCGAGGCGCTTGACTTCGAGGTGATCCTCGCGAAGCGCACAGCGCAGTTTCAGGCACTGTGCCAGCAGGTCGGTCTCGACTACACGCTGCTGCTCGAGTCCGACCCGGCAATGAAGCTGCTCGAGGTCCAGGCTTATCAGGAGCTGGAGATGCGCCAGCGCATCAACGATGCGGCCAAGGCGTGCATGCTGGCCTACGCCCGAGGCACCGACCTCGACAACCTCGCCGCGAACTACCAGGTCGCGCGGCTTGTCGTGACGCCAGCAAATCCGAATGCGGTTCCTCCGGTGCCTGCGGTCTACGAAGACGACGAGCGCTTCCGCGAGCGCATCCAGCTCGCGCCCGAGGGCATCACGACGGCCGGGCCCGTCGACAGCTACCGCTTCCACGCTCTCACCGCCAGTGCGTTGGTCGCCGACGTGGGCATCGACAGTCCCATCCCGGGGACCGTACGGGTCACAGTCCTGTCGGCAGAGCCCAGCGGTGTGCCGACTGAAGAGCTGCTCGACACCGTGCGCGGCGCGCTCAATGCAGAGAGGATCCGGCCGTTGTGCGACAGCGTACCGGTGCAGGCACCCGAGATCTTCGAAACCACCATCGAAGCCACCGTGTACCGCCAGGAGGGCGCTGTCGGCGACGTGGCGATGGACAACGCGCGTCAAGCGCTCGGTGCATGGCTGCTCAAGGTTCGCCGTCTCGCCGCCGGCCTGCCGCACTCCGGCATCGATGCCGCGCTGCACCAGCCGGGCGTAAACCGTGTGGTGATCACGGCGCCGCCGGCCGACATGCTGTGCACGAGGACCCAGTGGGTGCGCGTTACCGGCATCAGCCTGACGGAGGTGGTCGTCGATGGCTAGCCTCACCCCAGCACAGCGCCTGCTGCCGCCCAACCGCACGCCCCTCGAACTGGCACTGGCGGGCGCATCGCCGATGGATCTGGATACCGATGGCCTGCGCCATCTGTGGACCGCCATGCTGTGCCTGGCGCCGCTACTGCCGTGGCTCTCGTGGACCTTGTCTGTAGAAGCCTGGCACGAGGCCAGGTCCGACGACGCGCGGCGCGCGCTCATCCTGTCGAGCATCGAGATCCACCGTCACAAGGGCACGCCTTGGGCGATCCGCTTGCTGATCCGGTCGCTGGGCTTCGGCGAGGTCGACATCCTCGAACGTGTCGGCGGTCGTACACACAACGGCACCATCCGACGCAACGGCGTGTACCCGCATGCGCCGCTGTCAACCACGTGGGCCACCTACATGGTGTCGTTCCAGCGCCCCATCACGAATGCACAGGCGGAACGCCTGCGCAAGCTCCTGCCGTCCGTCGCTCCCGCGCGCTGCCATCTGGTTGCGCTGCGCTATGCCGCGGTCGCGAACAGCCACAACGGCGCCACACGACGCGACGGCGCCTACAACCACGGAAGCGCCTGACATGGCCAACCTCAACGAAACCGACCTGTGGGAAGCGGGCATCTACCAGCTGGAGGAAGATGACCCCGTCCTCGGCGGCCCTACGGGCGTAGACAACCGGGCGCCACGGCAGCTGGCCAACCGGGCGCTCTATCAGCGCCTGCGCAACGTCACGCCGTGGGATGCGACCTTCACCTACCCGGCGAACGTCGCGTATGTCAGCTACGCCGGCACCTCGTGGAAGAGCGTCGGGGAAAGCCTCAACGTTGCGCCAGGCACCGATGGAGCGAAATGGGTTCGCTGGGGATTCACCCTCGCCGAACTCAACGCTTCACTCGGCGATGCTGTGGCCACGCACGAAGCAAAGCCTGACCCGCACTCGCAGTACGCAACGGACGCGGACCTCACGGCTCACGCCAGCGCCGCGAACCCTCACGGGCAGTACGTCCGCCACGATGCGGCCCAAGGCTTGACCGGCCCACAGGCGGCTCAGGCGCGCACGAACATCGGCGCCGAGCCCGCCGGCACTGCGACCGCCGAGGTGCAGAAAAATGCGGCGCGATACGGTGTGGACACAGGGCCCGCGAACGCCTGCGCAGTGGCCTATGCGCCCGCGATTGCGGCGCTGGTCGACGGCATGGAGCTGTGGTTTCAGGCGGGCGCGTTGAACACCGGCGCCGCGACGCTGAACGTGAACGGCATCGGCGCAAAGACATTGGTTGGCGGGGCGCATGCGCCGCTGCAGGGCGGCGAGATCGCCGCCGGCGGAAAGTGCCACGTCGTCTGGAATGCGGCGCTTCCTGCCTTCGTGCTGCTTGAGTGCACTGGCGCCGCGTCGCAGGTGGCCCCGGGCACGAAACCGTCGCACGCGGTGCAGGTCGCGCAGGCGGCCGGCGTCGTCGGCAGCGTGCGTAACCTTCGGGCCACCCAGACGGCGGCGGCTGCAACCCTGACGATCACCGCCGACGAGATCGTGGTCCAGTCCGCGCTGGGCGGCAGCAGGTATTGCATCCCAGGCTTCAACAAGACGCTCGACGTTTCTAAGGGCGGCGCGGGCGGAATGGACGCAGGCGCGGCGCCGGCGTCGGGCTGGGTCGCCTGCTACGCCCTCGCCAACCCGCTAACCGGCGCGAATCACGTCGTCGGGATGAATGCGACTGCGGCAGTGGCGCCCGAGGTGTACAGCGGCCCGAACATGCCAGCCGGGTACACGCACTCGGCGCTGATCGGCATCTGGCCCACAACGTCCGGCGGCCTGCTGGCCATGGCGCGGCAGGTCGACCGCGAGATGTACTACTTCCAGAGCATCTACTCGGGCCCGGGCACGAACAGCACGTTTACCGCGCTGTCCATCGCAGGCGCGGTCCCCAAGAACGCGGTTCGATGGAAGGGCAATACGGCGATGGCGGCCAGCCAAGCCGGCGGGATCAGTACTGCGGTGTGTGCGACCCCGCTCGGGCAGGGGACGCCCGGCTATGTGGCTCAGCAGAGCTACGCCGGCGCAAGCGTCACCGTGGGCGGCACTTATCCCGACTGCCTCATCTCGACCCCCCAGATCACCTACTTTGCGACCTCGAATTCGGTGGGCACGGGGACTTTCACCATCAATAGCTACGGCTTCACCTTCTGAGGAGAAAGACATGCTCATCTTCGTGCAGTTCAAGGACGCGCGGCAAGAGGTGATCGTCGCCTCGTTTTCGTGCGAACAGGATGCGGGCGTGTTCCCCAACCAGGGGACTGTAAACAGCGATGACCCGCGCTACCTCGCCTTCGCGGCGACGCTGCCAGCGCTGTGGACACCCGAATGACGCGACCGCTGCACTGAACGAACCGGACCGCACGGCGCACCACTTCACAACACTCACTCTCCCACCTGGAGTTTCACCATGGCAATCACCGACTACCACCACGGCGTACGCGTCATCGAGATCACCGAAGGCACGCGCCCTATCCGAGTCATCAACACGTCCATCATCGGCCTGATCGCCACCGCGCCCGATGCCGACGCAGCGACCTTCCCGCTGGATACCCCGGTCCTCGTAACCAACGTGTACAACGCGATGGCGAAGGCCGGCACGACCGGCACGCTGAAGAAGACGCTCGAAGCCATCGCGTCGCAGGCCCGGCCGCTGACCATCGTGGTACGTGTCGCGCCGGGCAACGACGAAGCCACCACCACCACCAACGTGATCGGCACGGTGCTGCCGACCGGCCAGCGCACGGGCATGAAGGCGCTGCTCTCCGCACAAGCGAAGCTGGGCCTCAAGCCGCGCATCCTCGGCGCCCCCGGCCTCGATACGCAACCCGTGGCCGCCGCGCTGGCGACCATCGCCCACAGCCTGCGCGCCATGGCCTATGTGAGCGCGTGGGACTGCGACGCTGTCGAGGACGCAACCGCCTACCGCGAGCAGTTCGGCGCGCGCGAGCTGATGGTGATCCACCCGGACTTCCTCGCGTGGGACCTGGTCACCAGCACCAACGCGCGTGCACCCGCCGTGGCCTTCGCGCTCGGCCTACGCGCCAAGATCGACAACGAGACCGGCTGGCACAAGACACTCTCGAACGTCGCCGTCAATGGCGTTACTGGCATCAGCAAGGACATCTACTGGGACCTGCAGGACCCGGCCACCGACGCGGGTGTGCTGAATGCCGGCGACGTGACCACGCTGATCAACCGTGACGGCTACCGCTTCTGGGGTTCGCGCACCTGCAGCGACGAGCCGTTGTTCGCCTTCGAGTCGGCCACTCGAACGGCGCAGGTGCTGGCCGACACCATCGCCGAGGCGCACATGTGGGCTGTCGACAAACCGCTGCTGCCCAGCCTGGTAAAGGACATCCTCGAGGGCATCAACACCAAGTTCCGCTTCCTCACGCGCGCCGGCTACATCATGGGCGGCAGCGCCTGGGAGGTCGATGGCGACCTCAACACCGCCGACGAGCTGAAAGATGGTCGCCTGATCCTCGACTACGACTTCACTCCCGTCGCGCCCCTCGAGAACCTGATGTTCCAGCAGCGCATCACGGGCCGCTACTACGAGAACTTCGCCGACATGGTCGCCAAGGCCTGACGGTCCCTGCTCGCTGATTCACAGAGGAAGACACCATGTCCCTACCCCGCGTTCTGAAAAACTTCATCCTGTTCAACGACGGCAACGCCTACCTCGGCGAAGTGCCGGAAGCCACCCCGCCCAAGCTCAGCCGGAAGATGGAGGACTACCGCGCCGGCGGCATGAACGGCCCCGTCAACATCGACCTCGGCATGGAAGCGCTCGAGTTCGAATGGACGGCTGCCGGCTACATGAAGAGCCTGTTCACCCAGTGGGGCGCACCCACGCACGACGCCGTGCTGCTGCGCCTGACGGGCGCCGTGCAGGCCGACGACACGGCCGAGGTGCAGGCCGTCGAACTGGTGATGCGCGGCCGGCACAAGGAGATCGACTCCGGCAACGCCAAGGCCGGCGAGAAGACCGAGATCAAAGTGAAGTCCGCGCTCAGCTACTACAAGCTGGTGATGGACGGCGAAGTGCTGATGGAGATCGACTTCGTCAACATGATCGAGGTCGTCGGCGGCGTCGACCGCATGGCGCAAATCCGCCAGGCGCTGGGTCTGTTCTGACCTGACCCGCGCGCCGGCCACGGCCGGTGCCCTTCCCCGTTTCCCCCTCTCCCCTTTTCAATCATGAACATCGACACCCACACCTCCGCGCCGGCTGGCGACAGCCTGCAGGCCAGCACCAACGACACCGCCGTGGCGCAGCCCGGCGAGGTCATCCTCGACACGCCCGTGATTCGTGGCCCCCAGATCATCGGCCGGGTGATCGTGCGCAAGCCGCGCGCCGGCGAGCTGCGCGGCACGTCGCTGGCCGCCCTGATGCAGATGGACGTCCTGGCCCTGAACATGGTTCTGCCGCGCATCACGGTCCCCAGCCTCACGAAGCCCGAGGTCGAAGGGCTCGAGCCCTCCGATCTGCTGCAGCTCGGCACCGAGGTGGTGAATTTTTTGCTGCCGAGAGCAGATCGGGTGCCGGCATCCCAGGGCACATAGAAGACGCCATGGCGGACATCGCCTTCGTTTTCCACTGGAGCCCTGCCCAGATGGATGACATGACGGTGTCCGACCTGATGCAGTGGCGCGAACGCGCCCGCGAACGCCACGAACCACCGAAGTAGCAGCATGCGCCATCCCGACCGGGCCCGCCGGCCCTCTCCCAGTCCCCTACACAGCGCTCACGCCGCGTTCGGGGGTGCCCATGTCCGGTAGCGGCGATCTGCGTCTGATGGTCATCCTGCAGGCGCTGGACAAGGCCTCGGCGCCCTTCAAGCGTGTATCCGAGAGCAGCAGCAAGGCCGCCAAGGCGCTGCGCGATGCGCGCGACCGGCTGAAGGAATTGAACACGCAGCAGAAGAGCGTTGGCGAGTTCCGCGAGATCCGCGCTGGCTTGCAGGACACCGCGACCAAGCTCACGGCCGCACAGGCGCGCGTCAAGCAGCTCGCGCAGGGTCTGGGCGCCATGGGGCCACCTACCAAGTCGATGATTCGCGACTTCGCCGCGGCGAAGCGGGAAACGGCCGCGCTATCCGAGCAGCAACAGCGCCAGAGCGTGCGCGCGCAGGCGCTGCGCGACAAGCTGACCGCCGCCGGCATCAGCGCCAGCACCATGGGCTCGCACGAACGCAAGCTGCGCACCGAGATCTCAGCCACCACGCGCGCCATCGAAGAGCAGCAGGCGAAGCTCAAGCAGCTCGGCGACCGCCAGCGCGCGATGCATGCGGCGAAGGCAGACTACCAGAAGGGCCGACACCTCGGGCACAACGTGGCCGTCGCCGGCGCCGTATCGGGCGGCTCCGGCCTGGCCATCCTGCACGGCATGCACGCGCCCATCGAGGAAAGCAAGAAGTTCGCGACCGAGCAGCAGCGCGTCGCGGCGCTCGGCATGGGCGAGAAGATCACGGCCGACGCCATCGCATACGCCAAAGCCATGGAAACCTATGGCACCAGCACCCGAGACAACCTGACGCTCGTGCGCGACGGCCTGAGCGTGTTCGCGGACCTGCATCACGCCGAGATGGTGGCGCCGACGCTGGCACGAATGAAGTTCGCAAACGAGGCGATATACGGCGACGAGCAGGGTCACGAGAACGAGA
The DNA here is from genome assembly GCF_900115445.1 of Variovorax sp. OK605. Classification (NCBI taxonomy): domain Bacteria; kingdom Pseudomonadati; phylum Pseudomonadota; class Betaproteobacteria; order Burkholderiales; family Comamonadaceae; genus Variovorax; species Variovorax sp. OK605. The sequence goes on along the minus strand of NZ_FOWL01000001.1, from coordinate 18,464 downwards.
AGAAGTTCATGGACATGCTCAAGGTGATCGAGCTGCGCGGCGGCCTCGAGAGCGAGCAGAAGTTCAAGGATCAGGCGGACATGATCCAGCGCGTGATCGCCGCCACCGGCGGCCGCGTGCAGGGCGAGGAATGGCTCAACGTCATCAAGACGGGCGGCATCGCGGCCAAGGGCCTCACCGACGAGGCGATGTACTACCAGATGGAGCCGCTGGTGCAGGAAATGGGCGGCCACCGCGTGGGCACCGCGATGATGTCGGCCTACTCCAACATCTACCAGGGCAAGACCACGAAGCGCGCGGCCATCAAGCTCGATGAGCTGGGCCTAATTGCCGACCCGTCGAAGGTCAAGCACGACAAGGTCGGTCAGGTCTCGCAGCTCGGCGTGGGCGCGCTGAAAGGTAGCGAGATCTTCCGCCACAACCAGTTCGAATGGATGGAGAAAATTCTGCTGCCCGAGCTGGCGAAGCGCGGCATCACCGACAAGCAAGCCGTGCTCGACGAGATGGGCGCCATGTTCAGCAACCGGACGGCCTCGAATCTGTTCTCGCAGATGTACCTGCAACGTGAGCAGATCCACAAGAACGCCAAGCTCAACTCCGGCGCCGATGGCATCGATACGCTGTACGGGCGCGCGCTGCAGACCACCTCCGGTGCCGAACTCGAGCTGGCCGCCAGACGCAACGACCTCTACAAGCAGTTCGGCGACAGCATCATGCCGGCGTACGTCGCCGCTCTGCGGTTCGCGACCGCCGCACTCAAGGGCTTCACGAACTGGATGGCCGCCAACCCGCGCCTCGCACAGGTCCTGGCCACTGGCCTCGGTGTGCTGGCGCTGGCGCTAGTGGTCATCGGCGGGGCCCTGCTCGTAGTGGCCCCCCTGCTGCTCGGCTTCATCGCCACGCGCTTCGCTTTCGCGGCCATGGGCATTCAGGGCACGCTGCTGTCGCGCGTTCTGGGTTTCGTGGCTTCTGGCTTTCGGCTGGCCGGCACCGCCCTCCTGTGGCTGGGCCGCGCGTTGCTCATGAATCCCATCGGACTGACGATCACCGCCATCGCCACAGCGGCTTATCTGATCTACCAGTACTGGGGACCCATCAGCAGCTTCTTCACGGGCCTGTGGGGTCGCGCACGGGCAGCCTTCGACCAGTTCTGGCAGTACCTCGGCGGCTCGGTGCCGGCGGCCATCGCGACCATCAGCGCTGCAATCATCAACTGGTCTCCGGCTGGCCTGCTCTACCTGGCGTTCGCAGAGGCCATGCGCTGGCTCGGCTTCGACCTGCCGGCCAAGTTCACCGAGTTCGGCGGCCAGATCATGTCGGGCCTGGCCAACGGCATCACAGGCGCGCTCGGCCAGGTCCGCGACGCGATCACAGGTGCCGCCGACTCGGCGCTGGCATGGTTCAAGGAAAAGCTCGGCATCCACAGTCCAAGCCGCATCTTCATGGCCGCCGGCGGCGAGATCAGCAACGGCGCCGCGGTTGGCATCGCCAGCCGCGCGGGCTACGTGCGGCAGGCCGCGCTCGGCGTCGCCACGGCGGCCGCCTCGGTGTTGCCGATGACGACGGCCGAGGCGAGCGCCATGCCGCGCATCGACAGCCGCGCGCCGATCAGCGCCAGCGCGGCGCCGTACGCGCCGGCGGGCGGCGACAGGTACGAGATCCACATTCACGCGGCCCCTGGCATGGACCCGCAGGCCATCGCCCGCGCCGTGTCGGCCGAGCTGGACCGCCGCGCCCGCACCAAGAGTGCCGCCAGCCGCTCCTCGCTGTCCGACATCGACTGACCGGAGATCCGCACCATGGACATGATGATGGCCTTGGGCCAGTTCGTTTTCTGCCTCTCGACCCTCGCCTACCAAGACTTGCAGCGGCAGATGAAGTGGCGCCACGCCAGCAACAGCCGCATCGGCGCGCGCGCGGCGCGGCAGTTCCTCGGCGTGGGCGATGACACCTTCCACCTGTCGGGCGTTCTGATGCCCGAGCTGACCGGTAGCACCGTCGCCCTCGACGAGCTGCGCGAAATGGGCAACCTGGGCGCCTCCTGGCCGCTGGTCGATGGCACGGGGGTCGTATACGGCCTCTACGTCATCGAGGGCCTGAACGAGACGAAGACGGTGTTCCTGTCGAACGGCGCCGCGCGCCGCATTGAGTTCCAGCTGCAACTCGAGCGCGTCGACGACGAGCTGACCGACTCCATCGGCGAAGACGAGGAAGTGGTGGCGTGACGATGGGCCCGACCGAACGTCCAGCACATCCGGCACCGACCTACCGTCTCAAGATCGGCGACCGCGATATCACGCCAGCCATCGATGCGCGCCTGATCAGCGTGACGTTGACCGAGTGCCGCGGGCAGGAAGCCGACCAGCTCGACCTCGTGCTGTCGGACCACGATGGCGCACTCGAGATCCCCGGTCGTGGCCGAGTGCTGCAACTGGCCATCGGTTGGAGCGGCACCGACCTCGTCGACAAGGGAACCTTCATCGTCGACGAGGCCGAGCACAGTGGCGCGCCGGACCAGATCTGCATCCGTGCACGCAGCGCTGAGATGCGGCAGTCGCTGCGCACGCGGGTCGAGCACAGTTTCCACGACACCACGCTGGGCGCGGTTCTGCAGCAGACCGCCGCGCGGCACCTGCTGCTCGCGCGAATCGATCCCGCTCTCGGCGCTCGGCAGATCGCGCACATCGACCAGACCAACGAGAGCGACTTGAACTTCATCACACGCCTCGCCAAGCTGCACGACGCTGTCGCGACCGTGAAGCGCGGGCGGCTGCTGTTCCTGCCAATCGTCGGCACCACCACCTCGAGCGGCGACGGCCTGCCGGTCATCGAAATCACACGCGCCGACGGCGACAACCACCGGTACCACACCAGCGACCGCGACGCGTACAGCGGCGTGAGGGCCTACTGGCATGACCCGAAGCGCGCGAAGCGGCGCGGCGTGCTGGTCGGTGTGAGCGGCAACGCGAAGCGGCTGAAGGAGACGTTCGCGAACGAGGCCGATGCGCGCGTGGCGGCGCAGGCAGAGTGGCGGCGCATCCAGCGCGGTGCGGCCACCTTCGAGCTGCACTTAGCACTTGGGCAGCCGCTGCTGACGCCTCAGACGCCGGTGAAGGTTTCAGGATGGAAGAAGGTGATCGACGACACGGACTGGTTGTCGATCAAGGTTCGGCACACGATGACGCCGGACGGCGGCTTCACCAGCCATGTAGAGTTCGAAGTTTCCGGAGCTGAAGATGCAGAGCAAAGCACGGTTGCCGACGACAATTGAACGTTGGTCGGGCCAGCAGCGCACGCTCTTTGGTCAGATTGTTTAAAGCCTGAAAGCGCTTCAATGTTAACCATCAAGAAGAACGACCCAGACATCATTGATCACACGCAACTTCCCGACAGCAAATCCAAGGCGAACGCCATCGCTCTAGTTCAGGACTTCATGAGCGAAGCCGAGCCCTTAGAAAAGGGGCATCTCGTAGTCCTTCGCGATGTGCGTACGGGCGCGATTTTTGTCGAGTGCCACGTGCGTGCAAATTACTTGATCAAGCTCGGCACTGTGGATGTCCCTCTTGACCCCGAGGAACAAGCGGAGTATCGGGCCAACAGAGAGATAGTAGAAGACCACGTCGCATTCGAGCAGATGAAGGAAGACGCTCTTCAGAAGCGAACATTCAGTAATCTGGTATGTGAGTTCACTCGAGCTTTCGATTCGACGCGTCCATTAAAAATTGTTGGTGGGCAACACAGGTTTACTGCAATCCAAGGTGCGCTCTCGCAAGGCGTTGATGAACTGCACGGCCTCAAGGTTTACTTTGGATTGGACAACGAGCAGCGGATCGATGTACAGCTCATCTCCAACACGAACATCGCGGTGTCTACTGACTTGTTCGACCGGATGCAGGAAACACTTGCCGGTCCGCAACTGAGGAACTGGTGCCAAAAGGCAGGCCTACTCCCCGAAGGCCAAGACTTTGCAGACAAGCGAGCGAGAGCGGCGCCATTGACGGTACGTGCAGCGCGCACTTTCATCGTCAACTACTTTCTAGGTCAAGGTGTTGATCCGACGAAATTCGACAGTTCGGAGACAACTCCGATCATGTCCAAGTCTGGATCGACTGATGCGGATTGGCAGGCTCTTAAAACCCAAAAGCCCAAGCTTTGGGATGACGCAGGCCTTCTTGCCGCGGGGAAGGCATTTGCCGGCCTGATCGGTGCCCAGCGAGACGCATTCGCACCTGAGACTACTGGCAAAAAAGGCAATCTTGATTTCGGCGAAAAGGCTTTGAACTACGCAGTTCTAAGCGCATGGGCATTTGTAGCGGGTGTTCTCTACAAGAATACGCCGCGCCTGCAGCGACACTTTAATCTGAAAGACATATCAAGTAAGGATCCGCTGAACGCTGCGGTGCTTGCAAAGGGTCGCCACAAAACCGACTCGGAGAGCTATCGAGGCCTCGGCTATCGCACCGACGCAAAAGAGCGCGGACGGCTGGCTGAGCTGTTCTTCCTTCAGGCCGAAAAGGGCGCTGGAATCAGTTCGTCGCTTGTAGACGTGGCCATCTTGAAGTTTCATGCCAAGGAAGCCCAGTTGGACGTAATCCGAGCGCAGCAAAAGGTCGCGAATACATGAGCGATATCGACATGCTCTCCACCCAGCTGTTCGAGGAAGCAAAGCGCTTCCTTGAAAAGGCGCTGGAGGAATCTGAAGCGGCGGCTGCTCGTGAAGCGTACGCGCATGCCGCCTTGCTGCTTGCCTTCAGTTCGTTGGAGTCGCACATCAACGCAGTAGCGGACGAACTGACGTTGCGGCCAAACCTGCACGTGCTCGATCGATCCATTCTCACCGAGAAGGAATTCGCGCTTGAGAAGGGCCGATTCATAATCAAGGATAGGCTCAAGATATATCGGTTTGAGGATCGGTTGTCGTACATCCTGGCCAATTTCTCGTCATCCGACCCATTTGCCTCCGGGAAGCCAAGCTGGTGGCCAGCACTTAGTGCAGGCTTCAACCTGCGGAACAAGCTTGTGCATCCCAAAGAGAACATTCAATTGACGGCAGCGGCGGTTTCAGCAGCAATGCAGGCAATCTTTGAATGCCTGAACGCCTTGTTCACGGCAATATATAACCGCCCGTTCCCAAGTTTTAAGCGCGGACTCCAATCATCTCTCAACTTTTGAAGCTGCACCCTGCGTAACTGGTGGCGAAGAACGTGCGCCGCGCTTTATATGGCCTTCCCACGCCAGCAATTCACGGGCCTTAAGCTTCACGACAACTACTTGTGTTTCGCATCGTGGTCACCGTAAATATACGAGGTCAAAATGTTCACTGAGGCATTTAAAGCATCAACCAAGTACGGCGACTTCAAGGGCACATCCCAAGTCGACAACGCTGATAGGAACAGCCCTCGTGAATTTTTGCAGACTATGGGCTTCCTGAGAGACGCTGGCGAGATCGTGCTTGGGATCGAGGCCCACACTGGTGAAATGCATGGCAGGTTCGACGACCCCATTGCGGTCACGTTCTACCTTGCTCAGAAAGGTGACCATGAGTCGGTCAAAGCGATGATCGACGCTGCCAACGGACCTGTCATGGTCCGCCGTATCAACATCGATATGGCAATTGCAGATTTTCTCGGCCTGTTCAAACGCTTCTCCATCGCGTTTTCCAGCCATGCGATGCTCGAAGGCAGAAAAATCACCTATCTCGACTATTGATGAGAACGCGTCGACTATGTCTCATGACCGTCCATGTCAGCGCATCCGGACCTTGCCGCATGTTGAGATTCGTCGCCAACACCGGTGCTGACTTACTCGCAGCAAGCCCCGTTATTCGCTGGACTGGAAGAGCGCGTATGCAGCGCGGCTGACCTCATCGATGTCAAGCCAGTCATCGCTAAATCCCCATCGAATTAGCGCCCACAGCAGCTGAAGCCATGGTGGCCTTCGGTTATCCGGTCTTCTGTTTCGCGAGCGAAGAAAGTACCCTCCGGGCTGCAGCCCTCCCTTCTTCGTCTGCATTTTCGTAGTTGTCGAGAAGAGCCCTCTTTTCCGCGTTGAGGGTCCCGCCTGCAACAGGCGTGTATTGCCCGGTCAAGACGTAGAGCACATCTACACCTTGGGAAGCTGCGACCGCAAGAAAGTCAGCCTTGGGCGCCGAGTTCCCGCGCTCCCAGTCCTGCTCCGCACGTAGCGAAACGCTGCCCATTTCTGCAAAAGCTGTCTGGGACATGCCGAGGCGCTCTCGCTCCTCACGGAGCCGTGCGCCTATAGATAAGCGGATTTCTTCTTCCATTCAGTTGTAATAAGCAGTTTTCTGCTCTATAGTCCGCTTCACTGTGCAATTTTCCGTGTTGTGAGCATACACAGCCCCTTTCATATGTCATCGCCCATGAAGACCGTCAAAACCCGCGTGCGCCGCGCCCCGAACGGGACAGTAAGTGACAGACCCGTCGCTGTACGGCTGCATCCGGAGGAATTAGAGCGCTTCAAGAGCCTCGCGGCGCGGGAGCAGCGCTCCATGGCATCGGTCCTGCGCCTCGCAGCCCTGCGCGGCCTTGAGGAGTGCGACCGCACCAACACGCCGCTCGCGGCCTGATCTTTCCCTGTACCTCCCCTCGGAAGGCTCCACCCATGTACCCCGACCCGAAGCGCATTCGCACCAACCGCTACACGATCCGTCTCGACGACTACGAGGACGGCCTCGTCAACGCGATGGCGACCTATCAAGGTGAGCAGCTCTCGACGCTGTTGCGCGAACTCGCACTTCGTGAAGCGCGGCAGGTGCTTGGTCTTGTACATGAGCCGAGTCTGGACCAGCGCGTCGCCTGAAGGAAGGCCGCAAACAGCCGCTTCAAGGCGCAACAAGAGCAGCCGAAAAGATGCCCGAGCACACCATCACCTTCACGGACGAAGACCACGCGCTGATCGAGCGCGTGCAGTCGGATCGCGGGCTTCCCTCGCTCGAAGCGGCGGCAGAGTGGCTTGTGAAGGCGCGGCTTCGTCGCGCTGCGCGCGCAACGACCGGCCGCGGCCGGGCCTTGTATCTGGTCGATCCCCAACCTCGCAAGGAGCGGCAATGAGACTTCGCTGCCCCCACTGCGACACCCTCGGCACGATCACGACGACGAAGGCGCTGTCGGCCACCGTCTCGCAGCACTACGTCATCTGCAGCAACCACGAGTGCGGCCACACCTGGCGCGCAACCACGGAAGCCGACATGACGATCTCGCCCTCGGCCACACCTGATCCTGCCGTGTCGCTGCCCCTGTCGTCGCACATGCGGCGCGACGTGATCGCACACCAGATCCGCAGCGGTGCCACTGCGGAATACACGCCGCTCAAGACGCCGCCCACGACGCGCGATCTGTTCCAGCCGGCCGATGCCGGCGGGCCTTCATAGCAGCCAGAGCGCCCCGCTCTTCCCCCTTTTCTTAACCCCTGCGGTGCCTGTTCGGAGGCCCTGCGGGATGTGCTCACCCCGGAGGTTTCCAAATGACAGCTCCCCCCTCTCGCAACCCCTCTGCCAGGAGCGCCGCATGAACACGGCCGCGCTCATCAAGCTCTGGAACGTGACGCAGGTCCACCAAGGAACGTCGGGCGCCCGCGCGGCTGCTGGTGTGCTGCTCGGCCTGTACAACGGCTCGCGCTTCCCCTTCGATCTCACGGATCTGCGCGTGCTGGACAACGCGCACCTCGAGGCAGCCATCACCGTGATCAACGACGACGCGGGGCGCTGCCAGATGGAGGTCCACGCGTGGCTCAACCGCCTCACGGGCCGCCGCGACTTCGGACAGCGCTTCGAGCACCTGGCGCACGAGTGGAAACACAAGGGCAAATGCAAGCGCGAGTACCTCGACGTGCTCGAGCCAGCGCACTTGACCATCGTCCCACCGACACCGGCCGCACCGCCGGGCACGCTGCACCTCTGCGACGAAAGCGAGCCGGCATGAGCGCCAACCTCCTCGACGGGGGCGGCAACCACTGGACCGCCCACGGCCAGACGATCTGCCACCGGCAGAACGGCAATCCCGGTGCCGCTGCAGGCGTCGAGATCGACGTCTACTCGTATCACAGCGCCGGAGGAAGCAACCGGAGCCATCGCCCCTTCGTCTTGCTCGTCATCGGGTCCGGCCCGTCAGCCGGCATCCTGCCCCTGCACATCACGCCGAACGATGCGCGTGCGCTGGCGACGGCCATCCATCGTGCCGCAGCCACTGCGGACGCGGCCGACGCCGCCGTGCAGGCGCGGCGCCGCAGCGGGGTGCCCGCCTGATGCGCCGAGATGACGTTCGCTCCTTGCAGCCGCGCGCGTTTGCAGGCGCTGTGCTGCCCCTGCTGCCTGCCCTCGTGGTGGTGGTGATCGCTGTCCTGCTCGGGCGCGCGCTCGCGCTCGCCGAGCTGCTTTGAGGGGCACATGAGCGGAGACCTCCTCAACGACATCGCCGACGCGCTGGTCAACGACTACGAGTTCAAGCGCACGAGCGATGGCCGGTTCCTGCAGAAAGGCGTCTGCCCGGCCTGCAGCAAGAAGTCTATGTGGACCTATGCGACCAGCCCGTGGGTGGTCCGCTGCGACCGCTTGAACAACTGCGGTTTCGAAGCTCACGCGAAGGACCTCTATCCGGACTTCTTCAACTCGTGGACCGAGCGCTACCAGAAGCCCGAGCAGGCGAAGCCGCCCGAGCAGCAGAACGAAAACGCTGCAGCGGATGCCTACCTTGAGAAGGGCCGTGGTTTCGACTTGGCGCTGATCAAGGGCGCCTACACGCAGGAGCACTACTTCGACGCGCGTGCCGATCAGGGCCGCAGCGCTGGCACTGGCACTGTGCGCTTCCAGCTCGAGGGCACCTGGTGGGAACGCTTCTTCGACCGGCCGCACCGCTTCGGCAAGAAGAAGGCGAACTTCAAGACGGGCGGCAGCTACGCGGGCACCTGGTGGGCCATGCCCGGGCTGTCGTTCGTCGCGCCGCCGGCGCCCACGCCGGAGACTGCTCTCGCCCAGGCGCTGCAGGCCGCATCGCCAGCGGGCCCGGCGCGGGCTGCCAGCACACCTCCCGAAGAGCTGTGGCTCGTTGAAGGCATCTTCGATGCCATCGCCCTTGCGCACCATGGTATCGCCGCCGTGGCGCTACTCAGCTGCAACAACTACCCCGAGAAGGCGCTGGCGGAGGTAAGGGCCATCGTCGAGGCCCAGAACGGCGCCGCCAGCATGCCCTCGCTCGTCTGGGCCTTCGACGCAGACCGGGCCGGCCAGGACTTCACGATCAAGTACGTGAAACGCGCGCGCGAAGCAGGCTGGATCTGCTCGGCGGCGCAGATCCCCCAGCGCGGCAAGGCAAAGATCGACTGGAACGACCTGCACCAGCGCGGCCGGCTCGAGGACAAGCACCTCGAGGACTACCGCTACCAGGGCGCCCTGTTGCTGGCCGCCACGCCTCAGGACAAGGCCCTGCTGATCTACAACCGCAGCAGCAAGACGAGCTTCGACTTCGACCACAGCAACCGCCTGTACTGGTTCAAGCTCGACCTCGACAGGTACGGCAAGGCCGAAGACCGCATCAAGGAATCCATCGCCGAAGGCCACAGCAAGCCGCTGACCGACGAGGAGCTTCGTACACAGGCGCTGAAGGAATCCGGCGTCCTGCAGCCCATCGCCAACTGCAAGCCGCAGGCGCTCTACTACCAGCGCAACGAGATCACCGGCGATGCCTGGTACTACTTCCGCGTCTCGTTTCCACACGACGGACCCGAGATCAAGGGCACCTTCACCGCAGGGCAACTGACCACCGGCAGCGAGTTCAAGAAACAGTTGCTGCACATGGCGGCTGGCGCGATCTTCAGCGGCAGCAGCCAGCAGCTCGAAGTGATGATGCAGCGCCAGCTGGACAACATCAAAACGGTCCAGACCGTCGACTTCATCGGCTACAGCGCCGCCCACAAGACCTACCTCCTCGGCAAGGTGGCCGTGCGCGCAGGCGCCATCCACGAGGCCAATAAAGAGGACTACTTCGACTTCGACAAGCTGTCGATCAAGACGCTGCAGAAGTCGATTCATCTGCACGTCAACACCGACCGCGAGGGCTACGAGCGCACCTGGCAGAAACACCTCTGGTCAGCCTTCGGCGCCAAAGGCTACATCGCCCTCGCCTACTGGTTCGGCAGCCTGTTCGCCGAGCAGGTGCGCGCCGAGCAGCAGAGCTTTCCGTTCCTCGAGATCGTGGGTGAGCCCGGCTCGGGCAAGACGACGCTGATCCAGTTCCTCTGGAAGCTGCTGGGACGCGACTACGAGGGCTTCGACCCTTCTAAGTCCACCTCGGCGGGCCGCCTGCGCACGTTCACACAGGTCAGCAACCTGCCCATCGTGCTGATCGAGTCCGACCGCGAGACGAAGAACGGCAACCAGTCGCACGTGAAGAGCTTCGACTGGGACGAGCTCAAGGACGCCTACAACGGCAACAGCATCCGCACCACCGGAGTGAAGACCGGCGGCAACGAGACCTACGACCCGCCGTTCCGCGCGTCCATCGTCATCAGCCAGAACAACCAGGTGCAGGCCTCGCAAGCCATCATGGAGCGCATCTGCCACATGACCTTCGACACCCGAGGGTTCACGTCGGCGAGCTACGAGAGCGCCAAGGCGCTCGAGAAGGTCGAGATCGAGCAGGTCAGCGGCTTCATTCTGGCTGCGCTGAAGCGCGAAGCCGACGTGATGGCGAGGGTGGCCGCTGATCATGACGAGAACATCCGGTTCCTGCTCGCGCAGGACGGCATTCACAAGCCGCGCATCGCGAAGAACCACGCCCAGCTGCTCGCCATGGCGAAGGCGCTGCGCAGCATCTTCGCAGTGTCCGACGAGCAGTTCGCACAGGTGCAGTCGCAGGTCGTGGCAATGGCGCGCGAGCGCCAGCAGGCCATCAACGCCGATCACCCACTTGTCCACGAGTTCTGGGAGGCCTTCGACTACCTCGACGCCCTCGGCTACACGAACGTCAAGGGCGAGCACTTCGACCGCCCGTTGCTCAACCACAGCCGCGACGACAAATTGATCGCTGTGAACTTGAACGAGTTCGTCGAGCGCGCGAACGCTCACCGCCAGCAGATCCCGCTGCTGGCCGACCTGAAAAAGGTGCTGCGCACCAGCAAGACCCGCCGCTTCATCGAGATCCGCTCGGTGAACAGCGCCATCCGCACCGGCCTCACGCCGGCCATCGACGCCGAAGTTGCGAAGACCGTCCCGAAGACCGTGCATTGCTGGGTCTTCGAGCGGCCCGGGCGCGGCGCCTGACCCATGACCCCCACCCCCATGCACATCACCCGCTCGCGGCCCTTCCGCTGCCACTACCGCCACGCCGTGCCCGGCCAGGCGCCCATCGCCCTCTTCGTCCAGCTGCGTGCTCGCGACGCTGACGCCGCGCGGCAGCTCGCTGAGACCGCGCTGGGCCGCTTGGTCGACCGCGTCGAGCCCGCCCCCTTCCCGCCTTCCATCACCACCAACCCTGCAAAGGAGGTCTGACCATGCACGCCTACCTCGTGAAGGTCATCGACGCCACCGGCGTCTTCTACGGCTACACCCAGCTCGCCAACTCGTGCGCCGCAGCCGAAGGCATCGCCTTCGACCGTTTCGGCGCCGTGCGGCTGCTCAGCGTGCGGAGGTCTGCATGACCGGCCCCCGCAAGACCATGCCCACGCGGAGCATCTACGCCCCCGGCTTCAAGTACCGAAACTCGGTGCATACCGACATCAGCGAAACCTTCAAGGCTGCGCGCCGGGCTCTTGCCAGAGAAGCACAGAGGAAGGCCGCAGAGCGCCAGCAGAGCCTCGAACTCGACAACGTTGTGACCATGCCCGCCCGAGGCGCGAAATGAGCGCCTACGAGCTGATTTCAGGGCCTGAGGCAACGGCCGTGGTGGCGCTGCATGCCTCGCCGGCATGCACGGGCCACAGCAGGCCTTTCGTGCGCCCGCTTGCGACGTCCTTCCGCGCCTGCGAGCTGTGCACCCATTCGACGGCAACCGCCGGCCGGCTGCTGTGCGACAGCCCGGCGGTGCGGCTGTCGGGCCATCCGGAAGCGCTCGAGGTGGCGCGCTCGGCATCCGGGAGCTGCGGGCCGAACGCGCGCCACCTCGACATCCCGGCCTGGCACTGACGACAAGAAGCCGTCATGGCCCACGCGAACCCGCCCACCGACCAACTGCTGCGCGAGACCTGCGCGCGCATGGCAGAGCGCTTTCACTGGGCCGACGACTTCGACACCGTGATGCAAGACCGCGTGCGCAGCCGCATGGTGCGCCTGGCGGCCCGACATCCCACCGCCGCCGCAGGGGCGGCCCCTCGAGCACCTTGCGCGCCCGCGTGGCGCCCCCGACCGCCCGCCACCGGCGGCCGCTTTCTCGACCGCAAGCGCGCCGCATCCGGCGAGCGCGACGACGACTGATCAACCCGAAAAGAACCTCCATGAATCGTGTCTACATCGAATCGCCGCGTCGCTGCGGCAAGACCGCCCAGAGCGGCATCACCGTGATCGCCTTCACCGGAAGGACCGGCGCAGGCAAGGACAGTGCCGCCACCGTCCTGCTCAACCACCGCCAGTTCGAGACCCTCGCGTTCGGCGATGCCCTGCGGCGCGAGATCGCCGCGGCGTGGCGCATCGACGAGCGCATGCTCAACCATCGCCCGACCAAAGAATGGGCTATTCCGGCGCTGGCCGTGGGCATGTGCGGCGAGCCCGCTTTCATCAGCTGGTGTTTCGACGCCGACGAGAGCCTGCACGAGCCGCGCAGCCCGCGCTGGGTGATGCAGCACTGGGCAGACTTCCAGCGTCGCTACCGTCCGAGCTACTACGCCGACATCGCGACCCGCTGGATCGCTAGGAAGGCGGCGGTCGGGTTCCGTCGATTCGCGCTTACCGATCTACGCGACCCCGTCGAAGTAGCGGCGCTGCATGCGCTCGGCGTGCAGCTGAACATCGTTCGGGTCCACAGCCCGAACGCCACCACCCTCAGCGTCGATACAGCGCGCCACAGCAGTGAACGGCACCAGATCGCCGCCGACTTCGATTTGCAGAACGATGGGAGCCTCGAGGCGTTGCGTGACAGCGTGCTGACTCTTCCCCCAGTCCGTGGTTCGGTTGACGGGCTCGAAGAATGAGCCAGATCGATTCAACTCTCGATGTACTTCTTCTCAAAATTTGGCGGCGGAAGACCCAATCAGCTTTGCGCAATAACCTCAGCGTTTCGACCGTGCAAGAACGCATCCAAGTCTTTCCTCGACTCCTCAATAAGCACCACAGAACGATCAACGACGTCACCAAGCGCACTGAACTGCTCAGGCATCTCGCGGAGGTTCCTGACCAGGCCTATCTGTTTGAGCTTCCTAATCGAAAGCTTGCTTTGATCAACAAGTTCGCAAGCATGAGTAAGGCGCCGAGCAGACTTTTTGGGCATCGGCAGAAGATTCATCAGTTGCCCCTCGTCTGGCATGGGCATGAAATCGAACTGCGCTTGCATTGTCTCGAGCAGTTGCATCGGATCAGCTGCTTCTGGCACAGATCGAATATGGCTGGCCAAACGTTCGAGCTGGACCGGAAGGCCGGAAGTCATGAGGAGAACCTTAGACGCCACAATTTCGGCTCGTGCAAGGTCGCGCTGCACCGTTGCTGCTTTTTCAGCTCGTCGTTGCCACATCGCTATGCCGACCGCCGCGCAAATAGCAATAACCGAAAAAATCGCTTGAACCCAGCTCGCCCATTCGTTCTTTTGCATGCAGGTCGACCAGTGGTCTATCCAAAGAAAGCAGTAGTCAGGTGGGACGGGGGGCATGTAGGTTCTCCTCTTTCCGCGCGCATGGTATCGCGGGCCCGTAGATCAACTGCCTCATCTATGTCATCGCGAGTGCGATCAACGGCCACGCAACCGGTCGTTGCTTCTGGACGCACTGCCTGAAATGGAGCGACTGATCATGCATACGCCACAACCCACCGTACTCGCCGCCAGCGAGCAGCTGAAGCAATACCCCGCCGGCGCACTACTGCGCGTGAAAGACATCTGCGGCGACCGCCAGCACGGAAAGCCGGGGCTATTGCCCATCGTGAGCCGCACATGGCTGAAATGGGTCGAACAAGGCAAGGTTCCTGAGGGCATCTTGCTCGGGGCGCGTACGCGGGTATGGCCTGTCGAGCAGGTGCTGGCCGTGCGGGAAGGCCTGAAGAACTAGGTTGCGGCCAACTGGTCGATGTAGTCCGCCAGGAACTGCATCGCCCTCTTCCTCTCCTCGGCGTGCTCCGCGTGCGTGTACGCCGCCACCACTTGGCTCTTCTCCGCGTGCGCAAGCAACAGCTCAACCACATCCCTCCCGAAGCCATGCTCCCGCAGCAGGGTAGCTGCGGTGCCCCTCATGCCGTGCGGGCTGAACTCTGGAACTCCAAAGTCGATTCGCTTCACGAAGTGATTGAGCGTCACATCACCCATGGGTACGCCGCCGCGAAAGATTGAGGGGAACACATAGTCCCCGTGCCCTGTGAGCGTATGCACAATTTGAAGAGTGCTGGCTGCCTGCGTCGACAGGAAAACGCGATGCGCCTTCTTCATCTTCATGCGTGAGGCTGGAATATTCCAGATGCCGGCTTCCAGATCAAACTCCTCCCACTTCGCCCGCAGCAATTCGATCTTCCGAGTCATCGTCAACAGCAGTAGCTTAGTGGCCGCCACGGTTGTTGCATGAGCGCCCTGTCGGTCGACGGCTTTCCAGAACGCTGCCAGCTCCTTCTCGTTCAGATGTCGGTGATGCTTCACCGGTGCGCGCGTCACGACTCCTCGCAGCGGCGTTGCCGGGTTGCTCTTCACGATCAGCTTGCGGATCGCGTAGTTGAAGATCTGTTGGATGATGACCCGAATGCGCTCGGCCGTGACAGAGGTGTCCAGGCGCTTCTCAATGATGCGAAGCACGTGTTCAGGCTCAACCTCATCGAGCGCTTTTTCGCCGATGGCCGGGTAAACATATTCCTGCAGCCACCGCAGAGTTTGTGAACGATAGTTCGCCGAACGGTAGAACAGTGTCTCGTCGACCCACAGCTCCGCGAAGGTCTTGAAGGTCACGGCTCGCGCTTCGGCAGCACGTCGCTCATCTAGAGCCGACTGCTTCTGCCGAGCGGGGCTCTCGTTGCGCTCAACCACTGCGCGGAACTCCTCGTGTTTGTCTCGCGCCTGCTTGATGCTGAAAGCCGGGTAGGAGCCGATGGTCACCTTCTCACGCTTGCCGTTCAGGTGGTACTTGTATCGCCACACCTTCGACCCCGATGGCAGCACCTCGATGTGCAGCCCCCCACCGTCCGTCATTGAATATGGTTTCTCGCGTGGTGCCGCGTTGTTGATGGTTGCCGGTTTGAGGGAGTAGTTGACGTGGCGCATGGGGCGATTTTTGGGGCCATGCAGAAAATCATGGCCCGGCTGCATGGCCCCAAATATAAGGCAACGTAGTTCAACATCGGGCGATCAAAAACAATTCGGCCCCGTCTTCCACAGAGGGAAACGGGGCCGAATGTTCAACTCGGTTCAACACCGAGCACCGACTTACATATTGTCGATCATGACTTGCCCGAAGCCCGAGCAACTCACTTGCGTCGCGCCATCCATCAGGCGCGCGAAGTCATAGGTGACCTTCTTGCTGGCGATCGACTTTTCCATCGAGCTGATGATGAGGTCAGCCGCTTCCTTCCAGCCCATGTGGCGCAGCATCATTTCAGCCGAGAGAATTTCGGAACCGGGGTTCACGTAATCCTTGCCGGCGTACTTGGGGGCCGTGCCGTGTGTGGCTTCGAACATGGCGACGGTATCGCTCAGGTTCGCACCTGGGGCGATGCCGATGCCGCCAACCTGCGCGGCCAACGCGTCCGACACGTAATCGCCGTTGAGGTTGAGCGTGGCAATCACGCTGTACTCGGCCGGGCGCAGCAGAATCTGCTGCAGGAAGGCGTCGGCGATGCTGTCTTTGACGGTGATTTCCTTGCCCGACTGCGGATTCTTGAACTTCATCCAGGGGCCGCCGTCGATCAGCTCGGCGCCGAACTCCTTGGCGGCCAGGTTGTAGCCCCAGTCACGGAAGCCACCTTCGGTGAACTTCATGATGTTGCCCTTGTGCACCAGGGTGACGCTGGACTTGTCGTTGTCGATGGCATATTGAAATGCCTTGCGCACCAGACGCTCGGTGCCTTCGATCGACACGGGCTTGACGCCGATGCCCGAGGTGTCGGGGAAGCGGATCTTCTTGACGCCCATTTCGTCCTGGAGGAACTTGATGAGCTTCTTGGCCTTGTCGCTCTCGGCTTCGAATTCGATACCGGCATAGATGTCTTCCGAGTTCTCTCGGAAGATCACCATGTTGGTCTTGTGCGGCTCGCGCACCGGGCTGGGCACGCCCTGGAAATACCGGATCGGACGCAGGCAGACGTACAGGTCGAGCTCCTGGCGCAACGCGACGTTCAGCGAGCGGATGCCACCGCCGACGGGCGTGGTGAGCGGGCCCTTGATGGAGATGACGTAGTCGCGCACGGCGTGCAGCGTTTCCTCGGGAAGCCAGACGTCGGGGCCGTAGACCTTGGTCGACTTCTCGCCAGCGTAGACCTCCATCCAGTGGATCTTCTTCTTGCCGCTGTAGGCCTTGGCCACTGCGGCATCGACCACCTTCAGCATGACGGGAGTGATGTCCAGACCGGTGCCGTCGCCTTCGATGAAGGGAATGACCGGTTCGTCAGGCACATTCAGCGAGTTGTCGGCGTTGACCGTGATCTTCTGACCTTCGGTCGGGACTTTGATGTGCTGATAACTGGACATGAGGGGGTATGGCTCCGGGGATCGGCTTAATTTTGACGACTGTCAGCGAATTCAGACACGGCGCGGATTCGCTGTACAGCCAGTGAACAAATCGCTGTACATTTTAGACGCAACCCCACAGCAAGCGTTTGTCAACCGACGGGCCAATGGGCTCGTTAGTGGCAGACCTTCTGCTCGCCGGGAGGCGTTTCCAACCAATTCTCGATAGAGGAATCATCAATGAGCAAAATTCTCGCAGTCATGATCGCTGGCCTGTTCGCCGCTGGCGCCTACGCCCAAAACCCGGCTGGCACGACGCCCGAACAAGGTAACGCCACGAACAGCAAGTCGCAGCAACGTGCTGAAACCAAGAAGGCTGCCAAGCCCGCTGGCCAAGTCAAGGCTGCCGGTGGTGACGAAGCCAAGACGCCCGAAGGCGGCGCCATTGGTGCCGACAAGGCTGCTGCCTCCGGCGAGAAGCGCGCTGAAACCCGCGACCAGCGTCGTCGCAACAAGGACGGCAGCATCAAGCGCAAGTCGACCCAAGGCGCCACCCCGAAGTAATTCGGCAGGCCTCGAAAAAAGCGCTCTATCGGAGCGCTTTTTTTTCGTCTTCCCTCGTCAGATGGCTGTCAACCGCGACGCGCAGGGCCCGTTGAATGTCTACCTTCCGCAGGAAGGGCAATCCAGATCAACGAATTTCAAAGGATTTCTTCATGAACAAGCTGCTCGCAGCCCTGGTCGCCGGCCTCTTCGCTGCCGGTGCTTTCGCTCAACAAGCCGAACCCACCACGGCCGCTCCCGCAGCCCCGAAGGTTGCCAAGCACGCTTCCGCCAAGAAGCACGTTGCTGCCAAAAAGCACAAGGTTCGCCACATGGCCAAGGCCCACACGGCCACCGCCAAGAAGGTGTAAGCTTTCAAGCTCACCGGCAATGCCCGCATCAGCGGGCATTTTTATTGGCATTTTTTGATTTAGGCCGGGCCCCCATCCCGCCCTGAAAGAGTTGTCCGATGTTCAAGCGTCTCGCCGCCCTGCTCCTCGTGTCCGCGTCCTTCATGATGTCGGCGCATGCCCAGCAGCAACCACAGACCGACCTGCCACGCACGCAGCTTTCGGTCGGCCTGTACAAGATCGACGCGCAGATTGCGCAAACACCCCAGCAACGCGAAATCGGCCTGATGTTCCGCAAGGAAATGCCGCAGGCCGAAGGCATGATCTTCGTGTTCGAGCAGCCTGCCACGCAATGCTTCTGGATGCGCAACACGATCCTGCCGCTCACCGCCGCCTTCGTGGCCGACGACGGCCGCATCGTCAACCTGGTCGACATGCAGCCGATGACCGAGAACTCGCATTGCTCGCTGGAGCCAGTGCGCTACGTGCTCGAAATGAACCAGGGCTGGTTCGCCAAGAAGAACATCAAGAAGGGTGCCAAGCTCGGCGGCGAGTTGTTCGCAGCCGCCAAACGCTGAGAGCATCTGCCGGCCAGCTCCCGGCTGCAGCCCACGAAAAAGCCGACCCTGGGGTCGGCTTTTTTACTGGGGAACGCTCGGAATCAACCGAAGTTCTTGGCGGCGAAGTCCCAGTTGGCCAGCTTGGCCAGGAAGGTCTCGACGAACTTCGGGCGCAGGTTGCGGTAGTCGATGTAGTACGCGTGTTCCCACAC